>JAJTDE010000141.1 GCA_021298085.1 Rubrivivax sp. | reverse complement strand
GACAGCGCCGGCCGGCCGGCCGAAGCCGCCACGCAGGTGTGGGTGACGCGCCAGGGCGAGCTGTGGTTTGCCCAGGGCAACGACGACCGCATCGACGTGCTGCCGGAAAAGCGGCGCTACGAGCCGGGCGAGACCGCCCGACTGCAGGTGCGCATGCCCTACCGCGAGGCCACGGCACTGGTGGCCATCGAACGAGAAGGCATCATCGACACGCGCCTGGTCACGCTGCGCGGCGACGACCCGACGGTGTCCCTGAAAATCGAGCCCGATTGGGGGCCTAACGTCTACGTGAGTGTGCTGGCGGTGCGCGGGCGCATTCGCGACGTGCCCTGGTATTCGTTCTTCGAGTGGGGCTGGAAGGCGCCGCTGGAGTGGGCGCGCGCCTTCTGGGTGGAAGGCCGGCAGTACCAGGCACCCACCGCCATGGTGGACCTGTCCAAGCCCAGCGCGCGCTTTGGCGTGGCGGCACTGGACATCGGCCGGGCCGCCTACGAACTCAAGGTGGCGGTGAAGGCCGATCAGTCGCAGTACCGCATCCGCGACAAGGCACGGGTGACGGTGCAGGTGACGCTGCCCGACGGGCGGCCCGCCGCGGGCGCCGAAGTGGCCTTTGCCGCTGTCGACGAAGGCCTGCTGGCGCTGCAGGACAACACCAGCTGGGACCTGCTGTCCGCACTGGTGCAGAAGCGGCCCTGGGGTGTCGAGACGGCCACCGCGATGAGCGAGATCATCGGCCGGCGCCACTACGGCCGCAAGGCGGTGGCCGCCGGCGGCGGTGGCGGGCGTGCCGGCGCGCGCGAGCTCTTCGACACCCTGCTGCTGTGGAACCCGCGGGTGACCCTGGACGCCCAGGGCCAGGCGGTGATCGAGGTGCCGCTCAACGACTCGCTGACCAGCCACCGCCTGGTGGCCATCGCCGACGCCGGCGAACAGCGCTTCGGCCACGGCCAGACCAGCATCCGTGTCACGCAGGACCTGCAGGTGCTCGCCGGCCTGCCGCCGCTGGTGCGCGAGGGCGACACCTACCAAGCCATGCTCACGGTGCGCAACACCACCAGCCGGCCCCTGATGCTGACGGCGTCGCTCAGCGGCACCGTGGTCAGCCCTGCGGGCCCCGGCGGCAACGAGCTGCAGCGGCGCCCGCTGGCGCTGCCGCCGCAGCCCCTGACGCTGGCCGCCAACAGCGCCCAGGAACTGCAGTGGCCGGTGCAGGTGCCCGACGGGGCCATCAGCATCCAGTGGGAAGCCGCCGTGCAGGAAAAGGGCGGCCCGCTGCAGGACCGCGCCAAGACCGTGCAGCTCGTCAAGCCAGCCGTACCGACACGGGTGCTGCAGGCCACCGTGCTGCAGCTGGATGGCAGCGCCAGCCTGCCCGTGCAGACACCCACCGATGCGCTGCTGCAGCCCGACGGCAGCCCCCGCGGCGGCCTGGAAGTGAGCGCGCAGGCGCGCCTGGGCCACGCGCTGCCGGGCTTGCGCCGCTACTTCGAGGCCTACCCCTACACCTGCCTGGAACAGCAGGCCTCGCGCGCCATCGGGCTGGGCGACGAAGCCGCGTTCAACACGCTGGTCAATGCCATGCCGGCCTACCTGGACAGCGATGGCCTGGCCGCGTACTTTCCGCCGCGCGCTGGCGACGCGCCCGGCGGCAGCGACCGCCTGACGGCCTACCTGATCGGCATCAGCCACGACCGTGGCTGGCGCCTGCCGCCCACCCTGCTGGACCCGATGCTGCAGGGCCTGAGCCAATTCGTGCAAGGCCGCATCGAGCGCCGTTTCTGGGCGCCACGGGCTGACCTGGAGGTGCGCAAGCTGTCGGCACTCGCAGCCCTGGCCCGCCACGGGCGCGCCGAGCCCGCGATGCTGGGCTCGCTGCGCACCGGCACCGAGGCCGTCAACCAGTGGCCCACCGCCGCACTGATCGACTGGCTGACCATCCTGCAGCGGGTGCCCACCGTGCCCCAGCGCGACGCACGCCTGGCCGAAGCGCAGCAGGTGCTGAAGGCCCGGCTGCAGTTTGCGGGCACCACGCTGCGCTTCAGCCAGGAGGATGGCGACTTCTGGTACTGGCTGATGGACAGCGCCGACGCCAACGCCGCGCGGCTGATGCTGGCGGTGATGGACGACCCGGCCTGGCGCGACGACATGCCGCGCCTGGTGCTGGGCCACCTCGCGCGCCAGAAGCAGGGCACCTGGCTGACCACGACGGCCAATGCCTGGAGCGTGGTGGCGCTGGAGCGCTTTGCCGCCCGGTTCGAATCCGCGCCGGTGAGCGGCCGCAGCACGGCGCAGCTGGCGGGCGCGCCGGCCGCGGTGCTCGAATGGTCTGCGACAGGTACAGCGGGTACAGCCGCGTCGGGTGCCGCGGCTGCAGCCGGGGCGGCCAACCCGCGCACCCTGCTGGCCTGGCCCCGCAGCGCAGGCCCCAGCACGCTGAACCTGAGCCACAGCGGCAGCGGCAAACCCTGGGTCACGGTGCAGAGCCTGGCCGCCATCCCGCTGAAGGAGCCGCTCAGGCGCGGCTACAGCCTCAACCGCAGCCTGGTCGTCGTCGAGCAGAAGACGGCCGGCCAGTGGGCGCGCGGTGACGTGGTGCGTGTGCGCCTCGAGGTGGAGGCGCTGGCCGACATGAGCTGGGTGGTCATCAGCGACCCGGTGCCCGCGGGCGCCACCATCCTGGGCAGCGGACTGGGGCGCGACGCCGGCATCGCCACCCGCGGCGAACGGCGCGAGGGACAGGCCTGGCCGGCCTACGAGGAGCGCGGCTTCGAGGCCTTCCGCAGCTACTACGCCTTCCTGCCGCGCGGCCGCCATGTCGTGGAGTACACGCTGCGCCTGAACAACCCAGGCCGCTTTGTGCTGCCGCCCAGCCGGGTGGAGGCCATGTACGCGCCAGAGAGCTTTGGCGAGCTGCCCAACCTGCCGCTGGAGGTACGGCCTTGAGACTGCCCTGCGCCCGGCGGCCGGCCGGCGCCAGGGTGCGGACGTCGGGGCGGCCCTCAGCGTGCGCGGGTGGCCTTGGCGCGTTCCTGACCAGCGCGCGTGCCCTGGTGCTGCCCTTGACCCTGGCCGCCACGCCGGCTGGCGCCATACCCCGCTTCGAGGAAGTGCGCGCCGCCCACCGGCCTTCCGACAGCCGCCTGCTCAGCCGCCATGGCGAGCCGCTGCAGATGCAGCGCACGGACACCCGCGTCCGCCGCCTGGGCTGGGTCCCCCTGGAGACGCTCTCACCGGCGTTGCTGCACGCCATCGTGCTCAGCGAGGACCAGCGCTTCTGGCAGCACAGCGGCATCGACTGGGCGGGCGTGGCCCGCGCCTCGTGGGCCAACACCTGGAACCGCAAGACCCAGGGCGCCTCCACGCTGACCATGCAGCTGGCCGGCCTGCTGGACGACGACCTGGCGCGGCCCGCCGGTGGCCGCAGCATCGGCCAGAAGATCGGCCAGGCCTACACCGCCACCCAACTGGAACAACGCTGGACCAAGGCGCAGATCCTGGAGGCCTACCTGAACAGCGTGCCGCTGCGCGGCGAGCTGGTGGGGGTGGAAGCGCTGTCGCAGACCCTGTTTCGCAAGCACGCCAGCGGGCTGGACGTGCACGAAGCCGCCATCACCGCCGCACTGGTGCGTGCACCCAATGCCAGTGCCGCGCGGGTGGCCGAACGCGCCTGCGACGTGCTGCGGGCCCAGCAGCTGCCCTGCACCGGCCTGCCCGAACGCACCCAGGCGGCCTTTCAGCGCAGCGGCACGGCGGCGCTGGGCGAATCCCTGGCGCCACACCTGGCGCGGCTCGCCTTCAGCCGCGCCGCCCCCTCGGACACGCGCGACAGCCCGCCGCCGGCCGAGCTGCGCAGCACGCTGGACGCCCGGCTGCAGCGCCTGGCCCTGGCCGCGCTGCGTGAGCAACTGGGGGCGCTGAGCGGGCGCCAGGTGGAAGACGGCGCGATCGTGGTGCTGGACAACCGCAGCGGCGAGGTGCTGGCCTGGGTGGGCAGCAGCGGGCCCGACTTTTCCAGCGCGGCGCAGGTGGACGGCGTGCTCGCGCGCCGCCAACCCGGGTCCACGCTGAAGCCCTTTGTCTACCAGCTGGCGCTGGAGCAGCGCCTGCTGACGGCCGCCTCACACCTGGACGACGCGCCCACGCAGATCAACACCGGTGGCGGCCTGTACGTGCCGCAAAACTACGACCGGCGCTTTCGCGGCTGGGTCAGCGTGCGGGAGGCCCTGGCCGGGAGCCTGAACATCCCGGCGGTGCGCGCGCACAGCCTGCTGCCGCCCGAGGCCTTGCTGCAGCGGCTGAACGCGCTGGGCCTGCAGCTGTCCCACACCGGCGGCTACTACGGCCAGGCCCTCGCGCTGGGCAGTGCCGAGGTGACCTTGCTGGGCTTGAGCAACGCCTACCGGGCGCTGGCAAACGGTGGGCAGCACACACCGGCGCGCTGGCTGCTGGAGCCCGACACGGCCGCCAGCCGCCGCGCCGGCGAGGGCCGCAGCCCTGCGGCCCGCCCCAGCACCCCCGGCGTCGACACCCCGCGCGCCGCCGCCAGCTTCATCGTGGCCGACATCCTGGCCGACAACACCGCCCGCGCCAGCACCTTCGGCCTGGACAGTGTGCTGGCGCTGCCGGGCTGGGCAGCGGTCAAGACCGGCACAAGCAAGGACATGCGCGACAACTGGTGCATCGGCTTCAGCACCCGCTACACGGTGGGGGCCAGGGCTGGGGCCGGCCCGCTGTGCCGGCCGGCGTGGTGCGCGTGGCCACCGAACCCAGCACCGCACCCAACACCACACCCGACAGCGCGGCCGGCAGCCGCGGAGGTGAATGGTTTGTGGCCGGCACCGAGCAGGACGGCAGCCTGTTTGCCCTGGACCCGGACATCCCCCCGGCCGCGCAGCGCCTGGTGATCGAGGGTGAAGCCGGCCAGTGGCAGCTGAACGGCCAGCGCCTGGCCCCCGTGACGGCCGCCACGCCGGGCGTGCAGCGCATCACCTGGCCGCTGTGGCCCGGCCGGCACCGCCTGCAGTGGACCAGCACCAACGGCCAACACCAGCAGACCGTGAACTTCGAGGTGCGCGGCGCGCGGCTGAAAGCGCCGACTGCGCCGAAGCCAACCTCAGCGCGGTGAGCCCGCCGGCTGCACCACCATCACACCGCCCTCCTCACCCCGCCCCCACAAGGGCACGTCCTTCACCTCGGCCCAGGGCTTGACGAAGCTGCGGTAGTGGCGTGCCCAGGGCAGGCCACTCTGGCCGGTGGAGTGCATCACGCGGCTGTTGTCGGGTTGTGCGATGTCGTAGAGCGCGCGCAGGCTGGGGCCGTGTTCGTCCAGGTAGCGCTCGCCGGTGGTCTTGTCGGCCGACAAGCCCACCCGCGAGACATTGACGGTGTAGGTGTCGCCACCCACCGGCGTGCGCAGCTCGAAGAAACGCGCCAACGGCTTGACGCTGGAAAACGGCCGGTGCTCTGAACGCGCCTGGTGCGCCGCACCCCAGCGCCAGGCGGCCACATCGGCGCCAAAGCGCTGCTGCAGTTCGTCCAGGGCCTGGGTGAAGGCCAGGTCCACCCGCGCCTGGCAGGTTTCTGGCGTGGCGGGCGTGGCCTTGTCGTCGCACCACCAGGCGCGGGCCGTGTCCGCGGCACCTGGCTCACCGGCGGCCAGCATGGCCTCCACCGCGTCGCGGAAGGTGCGATTGCCGGCGCGCTGGTCAAAACTGGGCCCAATCTCATCGGCCACCAGCGCCCTGACCAGGTGGCGGTACCAGGCCCAGTAGATCAGGGGCGCGGCGCGGTCGGCCGCCATCACGCCATCAAAACCCTTCAGCTGCGCCTGGGCGGCGGCGGCCAGCGGGTGCGATGAACCGGCGCGTTGGAGGTAGGGCAGCAGGCTGTCCACCGCCAGCGAGCGGATGTCGGCCTGCATGCCGCGCAGGTCGTCCAGCGAATGGCGGGGGCGCGCCTGCAGCAGCGCCTCGATGCGCTGCTGGCGGTAGGGCAGCGCCCAGTCGCTGGACAGGAAGTGCGGCCAGTCGGCCGGCACGGTGCGCTGGTTGGCGGTGGCGATCCAGCCACGCGCCGGGTCGCGTTCGGTGAACAGCGCCTCGGGCGGCAGCCAGCCGGCCCAGTCGTAGCGCTCGTCCCAGCCGGGAGCGGGGGCCAGGCCTTTCAGGTCGTTCTCGGGCCTGCGCACCGGGATGCGCCCGGGCAGCACGACGGCGATGTGGCCGCTGGCGCCGCGGTTGTCGGCCACCACCATGTTCTGCATGGGCGCGCGCCAGCCGGCCTTGGCGGCCTGGATGAAGGCCTCGACGCTGTCGGCACGGTTCAGTGCCAGCCCCACGCTCAGGGTTTCGGCGTCGGCGTCCAGCGCTGTCCAGCGCAGCGCCAGCACATGGCGCTCGGGGGCGCCGCCGCCCGGCCCCAGGCGCTGTGCCGCGTCGTAGGCGTCGGAAATGACCGGACCGTGGCGCGTGCTGCGCACCGTGATGCGCACCTCGGCGCCGCCGCGCACGCGGATGGTGTCCTCAGCCTGTTCAAACGCGGCCCAGCCCTGCGGGGTGCGGTACTGCGTCGGGTCGTCGGGCTTGATCTGCTCGATGTAGAGGTCCTGCACGTCAGGCCCGGTGTTGGTGAAGCCCCATGCGATGTGGCGGTTCTGGCCCAGCACCACCATGGGCAGGCCGGGCATGCTGGCGCCGGCCACCTCGATGCCCGGTGCCTTCAGCCGCGCGAAGTACCACAGCGCCGGGGCCGAGAGCTTCAGGTGCGGGTCGTTGGCGAGCAGGGGGCGGCCGGTGCTGCTCTGGCTTCCTGCCAGCACCCAGTTGTTCGAGCCCACCCCTTCGATGCCCGACGGCGGCGCAGCGTCGCCCAAGGCCCACCAGCGGCTGGCGGGACCCTCGGCGCGGGTGGTGGTGGGCAGCAGCTGCAGCCCGCGGTAGAGCTCGGCAAAGTCGGCCGTCTGCGGCACCGGCTCACCGGGGTAGGGTGGCATCAGCTCGTGGATGCGCGCCACGCTCAGGCGCTCGCTCAGGCGCAGGCGCAGCAGCTCGCTGGTCCAGTTGCCGCCCAGGTCCCAGGCCATCATGATGCTCCAGGCCAGGCTGTCCACCGGCGTCCACTCACCGGGCTGCAGGCCGAGCACCAGAAACTCCGGCGGCCGTGCGCGCAGCCCCTCCCGCACCCAACTGTTCACGCCGCGAGCATAGGCCTGCAGCACGGCACGGGCCTCAGCCGCTGGGGCACTGGTGTCGGCCTGCAGCCGGGCCCATTGCCGTTCGGCGGCGCGGCGCACACCCAGCGCACGCAGGAAGCGGTCGTTGGCCACCGCGGCCTCGCCAAAGGCTTCGGCCAGCTGCCCCGCGCCGATGCGGCGGTGGGTTTCCAGCTGCCACAGGCGGTCCTGCGCATGGGCCACGCCCAGGCCAAAGGCCAGGTCGGCCGCCGATTGGGCCTCGATGGACGGGATGCCATGGACATCACGCGCAATGCGAATGCTGCCCTGTGCCCCGCTGAGCGTGACTTCGCCGCTGGTCTTGGGCAGAGCCAGGCGGCTGTAGACCCAGCCCACGGCAAAGGCCAGCACGATCAGGCTCAAGGCGGTCCAGGCCAGGCGGCGCAACCATCGCATCAAGGGTCTCCGGTGGGTGGGTGGTGTCGTCGACAAAACCCCGGAGGCTACCGGGCTTTGGCGGCCAAGGACATCGGCGTTCACACGGGTGGCCAGCGAGGGTCGCCGCGGTTCACGGCAGGCTGCCGCGGCGCAGAATCGGCGTCATGAACACCACCACCCCACCCAGCACCGCCGCCAGCGGCCCGCTCCAGGGCCGCCGCATCCTCGTCACCGAAGCGCAGTCCTTCATGGGCCCGGCGCTGTGCCAGCGGCTGGCCACCCAGGGCGCGGAGGTGATCGCCAGCGAGCAGCCGCTGCAGGCACCCGGTGCCGCGGCGCAGGTCGTCGGCGAGGCCGGGCGGGTGGACGTGCTGGTGGCCAACCTGGGCTACCCCGCACCCAGCACCGCGGCCGGCGCCGTGGGTGAGGCCGAGTGGCGAGACACCTTTGCCGCCCTGGTGGACCCGCTGCCGCGCCTGCTGGCCGCGGTGCTGCCGCAGATGCAGCAACGCCGCGCCGGCAAGCTGCTGGTGATGGGCAGTGCCTCGGCACTGCGCGGCATGAAACGCGCGTCCACCTACAGCGCGGCCCGCGGCGCCCAGCTGGCCTGGGTGCAGGCGGTGGGCGTGGAGCTGGCGCCCTGGAACATCCAGGTCAACGCCATCGCACAGAACTTTGTCGACAACCCCACCTACTTCCCGCCCGAGGTTCAGGCCAACGAGCGTTTTCAGCAGCGCCTGCAGCGCGAGGTGCCGCTGGGCCGCCTGGTGTCGGCCGACGAGGACGCGCAGTTTGTGGCCTACCTGTGCAGCCCGGCAGCCGATTGTTTTGTCGGGCAGGTCTTTCCGCTGTGTGGCGGGTGGGTGGGGCGCTGAGGCGGGACAGGCACCCCCACCCGCGCACAACGCCGGGTCTCAGGGACCGGCAGGCCGCGCGGCCGCGGCCGTTCGCCGCGCCGACAGCTGCCGCAGCAGCATCGGCACGGCCAGCAGCGCGCCGGCCAGCGTCGGCCAGATGCCAGGGGCGATCAGCAACAGCGCCCCGGCCAGGCACAGCGCCTGCTCCCAGCGGGTCATCTCCACCAGGAAAAAGCGCGACAGGGCCGCCGCGAGCAGGGTGATGCCCAGCAGGCAGCCGGTGAAGGTGACGATGAAGTCAGGCCAGGTAAAGCCCTTGGCCACCAGCAGCAGGGAGGGCGAAAAGACGAAGACAAAGGGCACCAGCGCCTTGGCCAGGCCCAGCCGAAAGGCCATGTTGCCGGTCTTGAAGGGGTCACTGCCGGCCATGCCGGAGGCCGCATAGGCGGCCAGGGCCACCGGTGGCGTGATATCGGCCAGGACGCCGTAATAGAACACGAAGAAGTGCGCCACCAACGGCTCCACCCCCAGCTGCACCAGGGTGGGTGCAGCCACTGTCACCATGATGATGTAGTTGGCCGTGGTCGGGATGCCGCAGCCCAGCAGGATGCACACCAGCCCCGTCATCACCAACGCGATGAACAGGGTCAGCGCGGCCTTGCTGAACAGGACCTCCGGCACCAGCGCCCCCAGCCCACCCGCGGCCGCCTGGGCCGCCCCGGTGATGATGGTGCTGAGCTTGAAGCCCACACCCGTGAGCGTGACCACGCCGATGACGATGCCCACCGTGGCGGCGGCAGCGCCCACCGCCAACGCGTACTTGGCGCCGGTGCCCAGCGCCTCGATCAGCACCGGGGCGGCCATGCGGCCACGCACACCCAGCGCACGCATCAACACGGGCGTCAGGCCTGCGGCCACGCCAAACAGGGCCAGCTTGACTTCGGTGCTCTCGATGCCGCCGAACACCAGTACCAGAAGGACTGCATGCAGCGCCGCCATCAGGGCCCAGTGGCGGGCGGTGTTGCCGCGCTCGAGGGTCGTCAGCCCCACGATGACACAGGAGGTGATGCCGGTGAAGGCGGCCAGGTACGGGGTGCGGCCGCTCACCAGGATGGTGATCAGCAGCACCAGCGGGATCAGCGTCGGCCAGCGCTTGGCAAAGGATTCGCGCAGCCGCGGCATTTCCTCCTCGGTCAACCCGCGCAGGCCGAAGCGCTTGGCCTCGAAGTGGACCTGCATGAATACGCCGAAGAAGTGCATGAAGGCCGGGATGGCCGCCGCCGCAATGATGGTCTGGTAGGGCAACCCCAGGAACTCGATCATCAGAAAGGCTGCCGCACCCAGCACCGGCGGTGTGATCTGCCCGCCGGTGGACGACGCGGCTTCCACGGCCCCCGCAAACTCGCGCTTGTAGCCCACGCGGATCATCGCTGGGATGGTCAGCGAACCCACGGTGACGGCATTGGCCACCGAGCTGCCGGACAGCATGCCAAACAGGGCCGAGCCGAAGACACTCACCTTGGCCGGGCCACCCACGTAGCGTCCGGCCACCGCCGAGGCCACGTCCAGGAACAGCTGGCCCAGCCCGACGCGCGTGGCGATCACGCCGAATAGCACAAAGTGGAAGACGTAGGTCGCCACCACGCCCACGGCCACGCCATAGATGCCCTGGCTCGTCAGGTACTGGTGGTTGATCAGCTGCGACCAGCTGGCGCCGGCATGCTTGAGCAGGCCGGGAAAGGCGGGGCCGGCCATCGCGTAGGCGATGAAGCCGATGGCAATGAGTGGCAGCGGCCAGCCCATGCTGCGCCGCGTCGCCTCCAGCAGGGCCACCAGCAGGATGCTGCCCATGGCCACGTCCAGGGTGCTGGGGTTGCCCACACGGAAGGCCAGGTCCTCGAAGATCCACGGGATGTACAGCACCGCGGCCGCCACGGCCAGCGCCAGCAGCCAATCCACGAGAGGAACGCCGCCTGGGCGCAGGAGGCTGCTCGGCTGCGCCGCCTCCAGCAGGCCCTTGCGGTGCGGAAAGACGAGGAAGATCAGGCCCAGCACCAGGGCCAGGTGCACACCCCGGTGCGTGATCTCCTGCAGCAGGCCAAAGCCCGCGGTGTAGTAGTGAAACAGCGACAGCGCGATCAGCAGGGCCGCCACCAGCGTGGTGACGGCCGTGCCGAGCGGCCGAAAACGCATCTCGGGGTCGAACCGCTCCTCCAGGGCCTGGATCTGGGCCTCATCGAGGGTGGTGTCGTTCCCCGCTGCACGCATGGCCGTGTCCTTACTTCAGCAGCCCGGCTTCCTTGTAGAAGCGTTCGGCGCCCGGGTGGAAGGGAATGCCGGCGCTGCGCACGGCGTTTTCCTTGGTGATGAACTTGCCCTTGGCGTGGCCCGCCGCCAGCGCGGCCTGGGCCGGCGCAGAGAACAGGGCCTTGGTGATGGCGTAGACCGTCTCGGCATCGGCCTTGTCGCTGGTCACCCACTGCGCGCCCACGGCCAGGGTCTTCACCGGCCCGACGCCCTTGTAGGTGTCGCCAGCGATCACGTCGTCGGCGAAGAAGCCACTGGACCGCTTCAGCGCCTCGGCCTGCGCACCTTCAATGGGCAGGATGTCGATGCCGCCGCCGGCCGAGGCGAGCTCGGCGATGGCGCCGGCCGGTGCCCCGCCGGTGAAGAAGAAGGCGTCGAGCGCACCGTCCTTGAGCTTGTCGCCCGCCTGGTTGGGCTTGATGTACTCCGGCTTGATGTCACTCTCCTTCAGGCCATAGGCTGCCAGGATGGCGCGGGC
The DNA here is from genome assembly GCA_021298085.1 of Rubrivivax sp. Taxonomy (GTDB): domain Bacteria; phylum Pseudomonadota; class Gammaproteobacteria; order Burkholderiales; family Burkholderiaceae_C; genus Rubrivivax. The sequence goes on along the minus strand of JAJTDE010000141.1, from coordinate 3,768 downwards.
GTTGACCAGCGTGCCCGAGCCGGGTTCGTCCAGCGCGACGCGCTTGCCTTTCAGGTCGGCCACCGAGCGGATGCCCGAGCCCTTCTTGACGACCACGTGCACGCTTTCCGGGTAGAGGTTGGCGATCAGGCGCAGGCCGGGCACATTGGGTTTGCCTTCGAAGATGCCGGTGCCCTTCTGCGCCCAGGTGGCCACGTCCGACTGCGAAAAGCCCGACTCCATCGCACCGCCGTTGATGCCGTTGACATTGGCCAGCGAGCCATTGCTGGCCTGGGCGGTGACGACGATCTTGCCGGGCTGGCTGACGGCGTTGGCGATCATGCCGCCCACCGGGTAATAGGTGCCGGCCGTGCCGCCGGTGCCGATGCGGAAGAACTGCTGGGCCTGCGCGCCAGCGGCAAGGCCGGCCAACAGCAGCACCGCTGCCATGCGGGAAAAGCGCTTCATGGTTTCACTCCTGGAGGTTCATCGTCGCGACAGCCGCCCGGCAACTTGCCCAGCGGATCGAGTGCCTGATGGTATCGGCATGCCGGGCAGCGGCGGCCCGCCACGCACCGCCCCCGTAAAATCACCAATACCCAGGTTAGTCGTGCCTGGCGCCTGGCCACCAGACACGGCCCCATTGCCCGCCGGGACGCCACCGGGAAAGATCCAACGATGTCAGAGCTCCAGATGGAAGACCAAGTACGCCGCCGTCGTACCTTTGCCATCATTTCCCACCCCGACGCGGGCAAGACCACGCTCACCGAAAAACTGCTGCTGTTCTCGGGCGCCATCCAGATCGCTGGTTCGGTGAAGGCCCGCAAGGCCAGCCGCCACGCCACGTCCGACTGGATGGAGATCGAGAAGCAGCGCGGCATCTCGGTGGCCAGCTCGGTCATGCAGATGGAGTACCGCGACTGCGTGATCAACCTGCTGGACACGCCGGGCCACCAGGATTTCTCTGAAGACACCTACCGCGTGCTGACCGCGGTCGACGCCGCGTTGATGGTCATCGACGCAGCCAATGGCGTCGAGCCGCAGACACGCCGCCTGCTGCAGGTCTGCCGCGCGCGCAACACGCCCATCCTGACCTTCGTGAACAAGATGGACCGCGAGGTGCAGGAGCCGCTGGCACTGATGGACGAGATCGAGCGGGAGCTGGGCATGGGGGTGGTGCCCTTCACCTGGCCCGTGGGCATGGCCAAGTTCTTTGGCGGTGTGCTGGACCTTCGCAAGGACCAGATGCGCGTGTTCTCGCCCGGTGAAGACCGGCACCGGGATGACGACGAGATCATCGACGGCTTGACCAACCCGGCACTTCAGCAGCGCTTTGGCGCCGCCTACGAACAGGCGGCCGGCGAGATCGAGCTGGTGCGTGAAGCGGCACCGCCCTTTGACGCGGACCTGTTCCTCGCCGGGCGCCAGACACCCATGTTCTTCGGTTCCGCCATCAACAACTTTGGCGTGCGCGAGGTACTGGACGCACTGGTCGACCTGGCCCCACCGCCGGGCGCCAAGCCGGCGATGCAGCGCATCGTGCAACCCGTGGAGCCCAAGTTCAGCGGCGTGGTCTTCAAGATCCAGGCCAACATGGACCCGGCCCACCGTGACCGCATCGCCTTTGTGCGTGTCGCCTCCGGGCACTTCGAGCGCGGCATGCGGCTGAAGGTCACCCGTTCGGGCAAGGAACTGCGGCCCAACACCGTGGTGAGCTTCCTGAGCCAGAAGCGCGAGCTGCTGGAAGAGGCCTTTGCCGGGGACATCATCGGCATCCCCAACCACGGCGTGCTGCAACTGGGCGACACCCTGACCGAAGGCGAGGCGCTGCAGTTCACCGGCCTGCCGTTCTTTGCGCCCGAGATGTTCAGAAGCGTCGAGGTGGCCGACCCGCTGAGGACCAAGCAGCTGCGCGCCGGTCTGACGCAGCTGGGCGAGGAGGGGGCCATCCAGGTCTTCCGCCCGGTGGCCGGCAGCGTGTTGCTGCTGGGGGCCGTCGGCCAGCTGCAGTTTGAGGTGGTGGCGCACCGCCTGGAACACGAATACGGCGTGAAGGCGCGGGTGATGCCGGCGCGCTACAACGTGGCGCGATGGGTGACGGCCGAGACGGGCGACGGCGCCGCCGCCGATGAGCGTGAACTGAAACGTTATATCGACAACAATGCCCACCGGGTCGCCCTGGACGCGGTGGACGCGCCCTGCGTGCTGCTGGAGTACGCCGGCGAGCTGCGCGCGATGCAGGACAACTGGCCCAAGATCCGCTTCCACGCCATGCGCGAGCATGCCGGGCTGGTGTTCCAGAAGGGGATGGGCTGAGCCTGGCGCCACCCACCCCGGTATAACCCCGGGTTTACACCGGCATCGTCACGCTGCCAACCTAGCGGCTCCATTCACCAGGAGGTGTTTTCATGAGCGACTATGCAGCTGACGTTGGGAAATACAGCAGTCCTGTCAATGAAGCCGCGGTGGCGGCCATCGTCAAGTACTGCGGCATTGCGCTGCGCAACGCCGATTCTTCACTGGTCTCGGGCACCGACCCGCAGGAACTGGCGCGGGTGCGCGAGGGTTTTGCCACCAAGAAGCTGGGGCTCTCGGCCGCCGATGCCGACGCCGGGATGAAAAAGGTCCTGGAAAAGATGAAGGGCGTGAAGCAGAAAAGCCGCGTGACCTTCTACTACCTGCTGGCCGAAGCCACCGGCACGATGGGCAAGCTGGGCTGAAGCCGCGCCCAGGCGGCGGCCAGGCCGGCCGCCACGCGGGCGTTGTTCAGCACCAGTTCGATGTTGGCGGCCAGGCTGCGCCCGACCGTCAAGTCGTTCAGCCGTGACAGCAGGTAGGGCGTGACGGCCGCACCGTGGATGCCCTGCTGCGCCGCCTGCACCAAGGCGTCGTCGATCACCGGCGCGATGCTCTCGTGCGGGATCTCGGCCGCTGCCGGGATGGGGTTGGCCACCAGCGCACCACCGCCCAGGCCCGTGGCCCACTGCAGCTGCAGCGCAGCCGCGAGTTCGTCCAGGCTGTCCACGCGGCAGGGCAGCCGCAGCCCGCTGCGGCGTGAGTAGAACGCCGGCAGTTCATCGGTGCACCAGCCGTACACCGGCACACCCTGCGTCTCCAGCACTTCCAGGGTCAGGCCCAGGTCCAGGATGGCCTTGGCACCGGCACAGACCACGGCCACGGGTGAACGCGCCAGTTCCAGCAGGTCGGCTGAGATGTCCATGCTCTGGGCCGCGCCGCGGTGCACACCGCCGATGCCGCCCGTGGCAAACACCCGGATGCCGGCACGGGCCGCGATGATCATCGTGGCCGCGACCGTGGTGGCCCCGTCGCCGCCACGCGCCGTGACCAGCGGCAGATCACGCCGGCTGAGCTTGGGCGTGGCCGGGCCCTGGCGGGCGAGTCTCTCCAGCGCCTCGTCGGCCAGGCCGACACACCAGCGGCCGCCCATCACCGCGATGGTGGCGGGTGTGGCACCCGAGTCACGCACCGTCTGCTCGACGCGCTGCGCCATCTGCAGGTTGTCGGGCCAGGGCATGCCGTGGCTGATGATGGTGGATTCGAGCGCCACGACCGGCGTGCCATCGCGCAGGGCTTGGGCCACCGGTTCGGCGATCTGAAGCGGGGAGTGGGCGGACTGTGGATGCATGGGTGTCACTGTACGCGACGGGTGAAGTTGGGGGTGGGGTCTGTGGCGGGGTCGAGGCTGGGCCCGGGGGTGTGGGTGGGTCAGGCCGCTCGCCCCGCTGCGCGGGGTTCCTTGCGGTGCTCGGTGGGCGGGGCTGGGCGGCA
>JAJTDE010000308.1 GCA_021298085.1 Rubrivivax sp. | reverse complement strand
CGTAGCACACGATCACCAGCACGGCGGGCTCACTTCATCGCAAATGGCACGTACCCTGCGACATCACCCCGTATGGCACGAGCCAGTAGACGCGCCTGAATCATCGCCAACACGCCGATGGGGACGGATTCCACCAGGAGCGCGTGAGCGACAGCTTCCTGTTTGCGTTCCTGAAAGGCCTTCACAACCGTCTTGCGGCCATCGACCTCCAGCAGGACGGCACCGCCCTCACGCACACTGAAATCAGAGGCATTCAACTGCAGACGGTTGATCAAGGTGAGCGCCAGCCTATCGGCAAACGGCCGGAACTCCTCCATCAAGTCCAGCGCCAAGGCCGCTCGGCCGGGCCGGACGGCGTGCAAGAAGCCAATCTGCGGGTCGAGCCCGGCGCTTTCGCATGCGCTGCGGCAGTCGTTCATCCACATCGAGTACAGAAACGACAGCAAAGTGTTTACACGGTCGCGGGGCGGCCGGCGGGTGCGGCCATCCATAGCAAAGCGGTCGCGCAAGTCAGGCCGTACCAAGCGGTTGAAGGCGTCAAAGTAGTTCCGGGCGGCTTCACCCTCTAGGCCCCTGACAGCGTCCAGCGTGGTTGCAGCGGGCAGCGCTCGCAAGCTGGCGGCCAGGTTCAGCGCAGCACGGCTGAGGACTTTCTCGTCATCGGTGCTCTTGGTGTCCCTGGTGCCTCGCAAGAGGACATGGCGCTGATTGCGAATCTTTCCGGCCACGACCGCACGCGCCATCGCCAGACACTTCTCGCTGTCCAGCGCGACAGCGTGCTGGGCTTGCCGAAGCAGTGCGTTGCCGCTGACCGCGCCTTCGAGCCGGGCCTTGAACCGGCCGTTCATGTCCAGCAACACCAGCGCGATGCTCTCTTCGGCCAACTTGTGCATCAAGGGAAGGCTGACGCCGACATGACCGAAGCAGACCACAGCCTGAAGATGATGCAGTGGCACACGCAGGCGGGTCTCTTCGTCCAGCTCCACCCTCAAGGTGTCGTTGTCCAACCGAAGGCGGCTTTCAGGGGTGGTGACGTACAGCGTATTCAGCAGGTGCATGGGCGTTCATCGAGACGGTTGCAGGAGGTGGCTGGCGTGAAGCGTCAGGCATCCGGATCGAAAAGCTTCTGCAGTTCATCGTTGGCGGCCAGTTGTCGCAGCACCTCGGGCTGACAACGTTCGTGGAGCGAACAGGCCCTGCAGCGCCGCTCATCGGCCGTGGGCGGTGGCAGGCGCCCCTGCTGTTGGGCGCTGCGGATGGCCATCACGGTGCTCCGCACCTCGTCACGCAAGGCCGCGGCAATGGCGACCACGCGTCGGCGCTTGGAGGAGGCATAGAACAAGGCACCTTCGGCCACGTTGCGCTGCGTCATTTCCTCCAAGCACAGGGCCTGCGCTGCCAACTGGAGGTCATCACATCGAGCGATGGCCGCGGCCTTGTGCCGACTGCCATGCTTGTACTCCACCGGGTAGGGCGTTCCGTCCGCTTCGAACTCCACCACATCGGCCTTACCCAGCAAGCCCAGCTCGTCATTCCAAATCGGAAGCGCACGCTCAACGCGCAAGCCTTGCCGAAACTCGAAGCCAGGCTGGTCTACCTGAGCGTGCACCGCCTGACCCCGAAGCGTGTGCAGGTTGTCCTCGAAGACCTGCTCAATATGGATCAGGCCGTACTGACGCGGACAGTAGGCCCAGTGCTGAAGAGCGGAGATGGGGACAGGGTCGAGGGGATCCATGCGAGCGCGTCGCGTAGTAGCACTCAGACAGCCCTTGGGCACCACACTGTCAGAAGCCAGGGATGCACTCAGGCTCCAAGCCCTGCAATGCATCGAGTGCGTAGCTGCCGTCAGGATTGACCGTCAATGAGCCATGCACCCTAGCGGAAGAGTACTGGCCCGACTTGCAGTTGTGTTTCCACCAGATGACCGCCAACACTTGCATGCTCCCGGCGGGCCGCGCAGAAGATTCGTCGTTCTCGAACAGCCTGGGCAACACTGCCTTGATGGCATCGGCGTCAGCGTCAGCGAAACGCGTCTTCTCGGCCAACTGCGGGTTCATGCTCCCAAAGAACTTGTACACGCCCTTGTCGACGCGATGCTTCATGCCCATGGTGTCAGAGCCTCGCTTGGTGCCGTCACCTTCTCCGCTGACACTCTTGGTGATCTGGGTGCTGGACACATCAATCGGCTCGACACTGAACGCTGACTGCACCGTCACAGGCCCGCGAATGCCGATCGAGACACCGGTGTCGCCTTGCGACTCGCCATCGTCATCGGCTTTCTTGGCACCCTTCTTCGTACCACCCGCCTTCAGTGCAAACAACTGGCCAAAGGCTCGCACATCCATCCACTTTTGACACGCGAGCTCGGCAGTTTTCGGGCCGCCAGCGTCCTTGCCAAGCTCGCTTTCGAAGCGCTCGCGCAAGCTGCGGCATTCGTCAGTGCGACGATCATCCGATTGCACATAGATCTTGTTGCCGTCTTCCTGCCTGCCATTGGCAACCCAGGATTCCAGCAGCCGATCACGAATCTTTCGCTTGATGGCGACGTCGGTGACTTCGCCAAAGTTGGAATAGTCGGTGCGTGGTCGGTTGCCGTTCAAGGGGTCGCCGTTGGGGTTGGCATTGGCAACGCTGAAGATGACGGCGAAGTCGATCTTGTTCTGCAGGGTGGTCATGGTGTTCCTCTCTGTTCAGACGGGTTGGGCATCTTTGGCTGAACCGCTCGGATCGGCGGCTTTGGGTGCTGGTTTCAAGGCATCGCGCTGGCAGTGGTAACCCAGCAGAAACTCACCGCTGAGGGGACTGTCGCTCGTGAAGTCTTCGGGCCGAAAGCTGGACACGATCTCGTCGTGCAGCTTGTCCATCTCGTTCGATGGTGCGCCACGTAGAGGCTGGCCGCTGCGCAAAGCGCTGCATCAGTTTCGCGGCCGTGGTGTCACGGACCTCGCCCCCAACGTACAGTGCCCTGCCTTCGATATGGTCACCCAGGGCCAACAGTCGGCCGTAGAGGTAGTCCCTGGTGGATCTTTCGGTTTCGAGTGCCATTGCGTACTTCTCCTGGTGAAACGAACCCCGGTACAGGGCGCATGCGATGCCCAATGCCTTCTCCCATGCCCAATGCGGCATGCTGACTCGTTGACCTGCTCGTCGAACAACAGAGGTCAACAAGTCGCGCGGAAACGGCTGGCTATCGATGAGGCACGGAACGAGACGCTCCACGGTGGACTTCTTGAGCTTCTCGTCGACGCGCGCGCCAAAGGCTGCCTCAGCGATGTCGTGGAAGGCTGGCGCACCCACGAAGTGCTTGTCCTTGCCAAAGTTCTGCAGCCATGCAAAGCGGGTGTGCCATTGCGTAC
>JAJTDE010000307.1 GCA_021298085.1 Rubrivivax sp. | reverse complement strand
TTTGTCTTTGTCTCGATGATCGCCTACAGCGCCCAGGACCTGATCCTGGAGCCCTTTGCGGGGGTCATCTTCGGCTACACGCCGGGTGAGTCCACGCAGCTCAGCGGCGTTCAGCACGGCGGCACGCTCGCCGGCATGCTGTTGGCGGGCCTGGCAGGGCGCCGCATCGGGGGCGTGGCCTTTGGTTCGCTGCGTGCCTGGACGGTCTGGGGCTGTGTGGCCAGCTGCGTGGCACTGGCGGGTCTGGCTGCGGCGGGCTTGGGTGCGGCACCCCACTGGCCACTGCGGCCCAACGTATTCCTGATGGGGGTGGCCAACGGCGCCTTTTCCATCGCCGCCATCGGCTCCATGATGGCGCTGGCTGGCCACGGCCGAGCTTCGCGAGAAGGCACCCGCATGGGCCTGTGGGGCGCGGCGCAGGCCATCGGCTTTGCGGTGGGTGGTGTCGCCGGCACCGCCGCCAGTGACCTGGCCCGTTGGGCACTGGGCGCCCCGGGCCCCGCTTACGCCAGCGTGTTTGCGCTCGAGGCGGTGCTGTTCATTGCATCGGCCTGGCTGGCGCGCAGCATCGTGGTGCCCTCGGGCGTCAAGGGCAGTGACGCCTTGCCGGTGCTGGCGGGTGAGATGCCGCCTTCCAAGACAACATTCCTGGCGCCGGCTGCACAGCCGGGCCAGTCAACGGCAGCAGCGGCCTCAGCGGCCGTATCCATCCGGGAGAACCGTGCATGAAGACCCCAGACAGTTTTGACGTCATCGTGGTGGGCGGCGGGCCTGCAGGGGCCACGGCGGCCCATGAGCTGGCCAGCGAAGGGCACTCGGTACTCCTGCTGGACCGTGCCGGCCGCATCAAGCCCTGCGGCGGTGCCATCCCACCCCGCCTGATCGCCGACTTTGCCATCCCGGCCCACCTGCTGGTGGCCCGGGCCACCTGCGCACGCATGGTGGCACCCAGTGGCAAGCAGGTGGACATTCCCATCGAGGACGGCTTTGTGGGCATGGTTGACCGCGAGGAGTTTGACGAGTGGCTGCGCCAGCGCGCCGAAGATGCGGGCGCGCTGCGCCGCACCGGCACCTTCGAGCGCATCGAACGCGACGCCGACGGCACGGCGGTGGTTCACTGGGCTGTCGAGCAGGACGAGTCGGTCGAGCCCACCGCCGCCGCCCGCCATGCCCATGCCCGCGCACGCGTGGTCATCGGTGCCGACGGCGCGCGCAGCGCGGTGGCGCACCAGAACATCGCCGGCTGGGATCGCGGCCGCTTTGTGTTTGCTTACCATGAGATCGTTGAGCGCCCCCAGGACCCGCCCCCTGGCTACGACCCGTCGCGCTGCGATGTCGTCTACAACGGGCGCATGTCACCTGATTTCTACGGTTGGGTGTTCCCGCACGGCCAGACGCTGTCCATCGGCACGGGCAGTGCCGACAAGGGCTTCTCGCTGCGCCACGCCACGGCTGCGCTGCGCAAGGACGCCGGCCTGGACACGGCACGCACCGTTCGACGCGAAGGGGCACCCATCCCGATGAAGCCGCTGCCCCGTTGGGACAACGGCCGTGACGTGGTGCTGGTGGGTGACGCTGCAGGCGTGGTCGCGCCGGCTTCGGGCGAAGGCATCTACTACGCGATGGCCTGTGGCCGCATGGCCGCCTCGTCGGTCCACCGCGTGCTCCAGACAGGCGATGCCCGGCACCTGGCGGGTGTGCGCAAGGCCTTCCTGAAGGAGCATGGCCGCGTCTTCTGGATCCTCGGGATCATGCAGCGCTTCTGGTACGTGAATGACAAGCGCCGCGAGCGCTTTGTCGACATCTGCCGCGACAAGGATGTGCAGCAGCTGACGTTCGATTCGTACATGCACAAGCGCCTGGTGCGCAAGCGTCCGATGGCCCACGTGCGCATCTTCTTCAAGGACGTGGCGCATTTGCTGGGCCTGGCCCGGGTGACCTGATGTCAATTGCCCTGCGCCAGTGGTGGCTGGGACCGGCCCGTGGGTCCGCGCTGTGGGCCGCCTTCGCGCTTTCGCTCCATGCCGCCGTGAAGCAGATCAATGGCCCGTTCTGATGTGATGGGGGACTGCGCGCGATGATTCCCACGCACTCTCGAATCAAGCACCTGGATGCCCACGAGCTGCGGATGCTGTCGGGTTGGGCGCCGGAGCTGGCCGACACCTTTGCCGCGATGGGTTTTGACCTGGCCGTCGTGGTCGATGAACAGGGCCTGGTGCGCCACCATGCCCAGGGCGAGCGGCCCACCCTGGACACCGCGGCCTGGCTCGGCACGCCCTGGGTCAGCACGGCCGCTCCCGACAGCCAGCACAAGCTGCAGAGCCTGCTGGCGACGGTGCTGGTCACCGGCCGTACCCAGCGGCATGAGGTCAACCACCTGGGTCCGTCGGCGGTGCCCGTGGCCTGGCGTGCGGTACGCCTGGGCCGCGAAGGCCCCGTGCTGGCCGTCGGCCAGGACTTGCGCGTGCAGGTCGAGCTGCAGCAGCGTTTTCTGGCCGCCCAGGAGGCGCTGGAGCGCAGCTACTGGAATGCACAGCGGCACATGATGGAAAACGCCGACCAGCTGCCCTCCATGACGCCCGAAGAGCGTCAGATGCTGGGGCTGCCCGAACGCTACGGCGCACGTGGCCATGGCGTTGCCGAGGCCAATGCGGATGCCGCCAAACTGTCGGGCGCTGGCAATGTGACGCTGGCGGCTGGCGAGGCCTTGCAGCGCGCCCTGGACAAGCTCCATGACCGCATCGGCAAGGACAGCCTGACGGGCTTGCTGCGCGACGCCCGTCGGCTGGCTGAACAGCAGTTTCTGCGTCTGGCGCTGCAGCGGGCCGGCAGCCTGGAAGAGCTGGCGCGTGCCATGGGCGTCAGCCGCCGCTCCCTGCTGCGACGTGGCGGCCAGA
>JAJTDE010000306.1 GCA_021298085.1 Rubrivivax sp. | reverse complement strand
TGGCGGCGCGCAGCTCGGCCAGCGAATCGCAGAAGCGGTAAGGGCTGGTGGCCAGGCCCAGGGTCTCGGCGGCCAGGCGGCGGATGCCTTCACGGTCCATCGTCAGGCGTGCGGCGCGGGCGGTGGGCACGACGCGCACCACCCCTTCGGCTTCCAGGGCCTGCAGCTCGGCGGTGGCGATGGCCTCGATCTCGGGCACCACCTGGGTGGGTTAACTTCTCCGGCAGAACCCTGTATTGGATTCCTTGATCGTTGTGATCGGCAGATGTGATGACTGGGTGCTGGTTCCTGCCGTGGCGGCAGGACACCTCAGGACACGAATTCGGCGGCCAGCTGATGTTGCGGCAGCTTGAAGCGCCCAACCAGTGCACTCAGCGCTTCGGCCTGCTCATTCACGCTCGCGACGGCGTCCGAGGTGCTGGCCGCCAGGTCCACGTTTTCCTCAGTACCGCGCTCGATCTCCGACACGTTGCGGTTCACCTGGTCAAAGCCTTCTCGTTGCAGGTTGGTGGAGCGTGCAATTTCGTCGGCCAGCAGCAGCAGTTGCTGCGCCTTGCTCACCACACTGGACATCGAGTCGCCGACACTCTGCGCGCCCTTGGTGGCGGTGGAGGCCTCCTGGACACTGGTGTCGATCACGTGCCGGATTTCACGGGCGGCCGCGGCCGAGCGATTAGCCAAGGTTCGCACCTCAGCAGCGACCACGGCAAATCCGCGACCCTGTTCGCCGGCACGTGCGGCCTCCACGGCCGCATTCAGCGCCAGCAGGTTGGTCTGGAAGGCGATCTGGTCCACCATTGACGTGAACTCGCCGATCCGCTTGCTGGAAACCTGCACGGAGCGCATGGTGTTGACCAACTCCTTGATCACGGTGTCGGTGGTGTCGGCGGTGTCGGTGGTTTCCGCGGCCAGGCTGGCGGCGCGGGCTGCGCTTTCGGCGGCGCCCGCGGCTTCTGCACTGATGCTGTTCACCGATTGTGCGGTGGACTGCAGGTGTTCGGATTGCTCGGCGGTGCGCCGTGCCAGAGCCTCGCTGCCCTGCATGAGTTCCGACGACGAACCCAGCATCGCGGTGGCGCTGCCATGGATGCCCTGAAGCACATCCACCCACGCCAAACGCATCGACTCCAGGGAGTTCATCAAGTCCCCGATCTCGTCCCGGCGGGTGGACGCCATGCTGCGGGTGAGGTCTCCCTTCGCCAGGGCACCCGCGAGGCGGATGCTCTCGGCCACCGCGCGGACGACCCTGCGCTGCAGCACCACCAGTGTGACGCCCGCCAGCAGCAACGCCAGCGCGCACGCCACACTCAGTGTCCACAGTGCGCTGCGCGCGCCACTGGCCTGCGCCTCAACCGCCGCGTTGGCTTCGCCGAGAACCACCGCCTGTGCCGCATCGAAGGACTCTTCCATCGCCTTGGCCAGCGGCTCACCTTCACGCAGGTAGGTGGACGTGGCTGCGTTGCGGGTCTCCTCGGTCATGTTCGCCTGGACCGCCTCGATCACTTCGGCGAACTTCTTGCCTTGCGCCGCCAGTTCGGTCAGGCGTTGCGCCAGTCCTTCCGGCCAGCCGGGTGCCTTGGCGATTGCGTCCAGACCGTTCAGGCATTGGGTCTTGGCGGCCTGGTACTGGTTGCGCTGTGCCGCACGTCGCGTGACGGTCCAGCTGATGCCACGGAAGCGCATGGCATCGCAGACCTTGCGAACTTCGGTCAGTGAGTTGGCTTGGGCATTGCGTTCAGTCACATGATGCGCACGCGACGTGGTGTGCTGCGACTGTTGCCACACCACTGCACCGACCGCCACGGCAAGGCCTGCGCCCACCGCGGCAAGGACAACAATCAATCGATGAAAGCGCATCAGACCGGTTCCCCGCAGCAATAGGCCTTACTTGACCCAGACTTCGGCGACCAGGGCACCGCCAAACTCGCCTTCCTTCTGCGCCAGGCCATTTCTGGCGTGGCAGGCGACGCAGGCCGTCCCGAGCTTCATCGGCCAGTAGGCCATCAACCGGTCACCGCTGCGCTTGACGCTGTGGGCGGAATCGCCAGCGTTGACCATGCGCGCCACATCGGGTGCCAGAGGCGAGCCTTTCATGACCTTGTCCACCGACCAGTCGGCATTGATCAATTCCTTGTCGCGATTGGTGGCATAACCCTGCACCTTACCCTTCAGCTGAACGTTCATCCGCTTGAGGAGTTCCGCGCGAAAGAACGCCGGCACAAAGGCGTCTTGTCCGCCTTTGGACATCTGGGGCTGGAAGCGTGTCAAGGTGTCGTTCAACGACGAAGAGAATGCACGTCGCGTGTCGCCGATCAGGCCGTCGCCCTTGGTGTCAAAGGGCTTGCCAGCGGCCTTGGCATAACGCGCGGCGAATGCGGCTTGCAAGGCGTCGGGCTTGACCTTGTCGCCGCCCGTGCCGGCGTTGATGTCGTTTTGGACGGCGCCGATGGCGGCAGTGGCCTCGTTCACCAGCAAGCCGAGTTCCACGGCGACTTGCCGCGCATGGGCTTCGTCGACCTGGGCGTTGGCCTGCAGCGGCGTCTGGAGGGCAAAAGCAGCTGCGATTGCGCAGCATGCATGCAGGAATCTGCAGAGATTCATGGAGAGCTTCCTTCTGGCAAGAGGGTGTACCACCGTGGTATGCACCAATACTGTGCCCAGGATGTCGGAGGCCCTAGCGGTGAACTTGAATCCGTTTTGGCGCGCAATTCCAGCAAATACAACAAGGACTTTCGAGGGTCGCGGTCAGGTGCGGTCGCTTACTTGACCGGTGCGCTGGTCGACGCGTGTCACGGCGCTTGTCGCGGCCTCACCCGTGACGCCGCCAGCTTGGCCCGCTGCCGCGCCTCGTCGGTGCTGCCGGCATGCACCAGTGCCACGCCCATGCGCCGCTTGACAAAA
>JAJTDE010000305.1 GCA_021298085.1 Rubrivivax sp. | reverse complement strand
GCGCAACAAGGAGAAGGAGCGACGACAGAAGGCCGAGGTCACGCTGCATGTCAAGGGGCGCGACATCTTCTGCGAGCAGTCCCACGAAGACCTGTATGCCGCGGTCGACCAGCTGATGGACAAGCTCGATCGCCAGGTGGTGCGCCACAAGGACCGCCTGCAGGACCATCACCACGTGGCCAGCAAGCGCCTGGACGCCAGCGCCTTGTGATCGGCGGCCATGCCGGGGGGCAACCCACCTTGATGCGCAAGGTGGGGCCCCGGGAAACAACCCGGCGTGGCCCCCGGATACCCAGTACTGTCAGAGGGTCAATGCGGATCGTTTGTTGTTGCATTGCAGCATTGGAGTCATCCTGCGAGTGATGGTGTCCGTTGCAGGGGCACACATTCCTATAATTTTCGGCTCTTCCCGTTCAGGTAGACGCGTCGACTGACGCGCCGAACCCGCAACGTGGTGTCATCCGCTTCCGGCCCCGTTGCCGTTACACCATGAACCGTCTTGCCGCCATCCTTCCCGCCAGCAACGTGCTGGTCAATGTGGAAGCTTCGAGCAAAAAGCGTGCCTTTGAGCAAGCCGGGGTGCTCTTTGAGAACCAGCACGCCATTGCACGTGGAACGGTCACCGACAACCTCTTTGCCCGCGAACGCCTCGGATCTACGGGCCTCGGGCACGGGGTGGCCATCCCGCATGGCCGCATCAAGGGGCTCAAAAATCCGCTGTCCGCGGTGCTGAGGGTGCAGCAACCGATTGCGTTTGATGCCCCCGATGACGAACCCGTCAGTCTGCTGATCTTTCTGCTGGTGCCGGAGGCCGCCACGCAGCGGCACCTGGAGATCCTGTCCGAGATCGCGGAGATGTTGTCTGACCGCGAACTGCGCGACAGGCTCAAGGCTGAAAGCGACGCCGCCACGCTGCATGCGCTCATCACGGGCTGGCAGCCGCTGAAGGCCTCTGTGTGAAACCCACCTCGATCAGCGCAGAGGCGCTGTTCGAAGCCCACCGCGCGGCGATGCGTTGGGAATGGGTGGCAGGCCACGCGCACCCTGAGCGCCACTTCGACGAAGCCGCTGTCAGAGACGCCCGTTCGGCCGCTGATCTGGTGGGCTACCTGAATTACATCCACCCTTACCGGGTGCAGATTGTCGGCCGCCGCGAGGTGGCCTATCTACTGGAATCGGCGGGCGATGACCAGGAACGGCGCATCTCGCGCATCGTGACGCTGGAGCCCCCGGTGATCATCGTTGCCGACGGAGAGCCGCCCCCGGCCCGGCTCGTGGCCATGTGCGACCGGGCGGAAATTCCACTGTTCGTCACCAAGGAATCGGCCGGCCACGTGATCGACGTGGTGCGGGCGTCGCTGAGCGAACGGTTTGCCGAGCGAACCACCCTGCACGGCGTCTTCATGGACATCCTCGGGCTCGGCGTGCTGCTGACCGGCGAGTCAGGACTGGGCAAAAGCGAACTGGGGCTTGAACTGGTGTCGCGGGGCCACGGGCTCGTGGCCGACGACGCGGTTGACCTCTACCGCGTCTCGCAGACGGCACTGGAAGGGCGCTGCCCGCCGCTGCTGATCAACCTGCTGGAAGTGCGCGGCATCGGCCTGCTGGACATCAAGGCCATCTTTGGTGAAACCGCGGTGCGCCGCAAGATGCGGCTGAAGCTCATCGTGCACCTCGTGCGCCGCGAGACCATGGAGCGCGACTTTGAACGCCTGCCCCACGAACCTCTCTACCAGGACATCCTGGGCCTGCCCGTGCGCAAGGTGGTGATCCAGGTGGACGCGGGCCGCAACATCGCGGTCCTGGTGGAAGCTGCCGTGCGCAACACCATCCTGCAACTGCGCGGCATCGACACCTACCAGGAATTTGTGCAGCGCCACCAGAAGGCGCTGGAAGCCGGTTCGACCGATTGAGCGCCTGACAGCGCTGCGCCGCACCGGTGCGGCGATCGGCCAGCGGCTGCCTCAGTTGCGCCGGCGGTGCTCGCAGTCGGTCTTGGTGCACTGCGCGTAGAGCGACAGTGCATGTTCCCGGATGGAAAACCCCCGCTCCTGCGCCACCGCGCGCTGACGGGCCTCGATCTCGGCATCGAAGAATTCCTCGACGCGGCCGCAGGTCAGGCACACGAGGTGGTCATGGTGCTGGCCATGGTTGAGCTCAAACACCGACTTGCCGCCCTCGAAATTGCTGCGCAGCAGCAGGCCGGCCTGCTCGAACTGCATCAACACCCGATAAACGGTGGCCAAGCCGATGTCAGCGTCCACCGCCAGCAAGGCCTTGTAGACGTCTTCGGCTGTCATGTGCCGCTGCGCACCGGTTTCGAAGATCTCGAGGATCTTCAGCCGCGGCAACGTCGCCTTCAGCCCGCTGTGTTTGAGCTCTTCCAATCGGTTCATAAGGGCCAGCGGTGGCACGGGGGCACCGCCTAGAATCGCCAACATGATACTGACGCCTCGACCTTCTCGCCCGTCAAAGGCTGGCTCAGGCCGGCCTTCGTTCCACCTGCTGCCCTGCTCGGTAACCCGCCTGGTGACGCTGCCGCTGGCCTTGGCGGCTGCCCTGCTGTCGGGCTGTGCCACACGCACGCAATCCACCGACAGCTTCCTCGGCTTCATCACGCCCTTTCGCATCGACATCGTTCAGGGCAACGCCGTGACGAAGGAACAGGTGGCGGCCATCAAGCCGGGCATGACCCGCGAGCAGGTGCAGGCCATCCTGGGCACACCGATGCTGGCCGACCCCTTCCGCGCCGAACGCTGGGATTACCCGTTTTCGCTGCGCCGCCCGGGCACCGACGTGCAGCGCCGCACCGTGGTGGCGTTTTTCAGCAAGACTGGCACGCTGGAGAAGCTGGTGGCGCCCAATGACCTGCCCAACGAAGCGCAGTTTGTGGCCGAGATCGTGCC
>JAJTDE010000027.1 GCA_021298085.1 Rubrivivax sp. | reverse complement strand
AGGAGGCCGATCACCTTGCAAGCCAGGTCGCGCAACGCCTTGCTCGTAGCCACCTGCGCATAGTTGAGACCTGCGCATAGGCAGCGGTTGCGGTCCTTCGACCAGAAACGCTCTACTCACGCTAGCAACTCCAAAGCGGCCGTTCGCATCAGCGACCGAAGTCGATGCCAACGCCGGCAGTTGAGGGTAAAGCGGTCGTGAGCCTTTGGGCCTTGCGCGCGAAGGTTCAGCGACAGCTTCTTGAGCCCCTGAAGGGGCGAGACCGACCCATCAGCGACATCCACGACCACGAATTCGTCGCCGTGAACCCACCGGTCGAACACCCTCGCAGTCACCCATAGGAGGCCCCGCGACGGAGGGCACACGTCGGCGGGCAGCCATCAAGGCGATTGAGGCACGGAGCAAGGCCTGAGACCGTGCGGGCTCACCCCACCGGGAGCCCATCGTGCGAGCCACGGCGCAGCAGTCCCAGCGGGCTCCCGATGGCGCCCCGGAAATTCCTATGCGCCGGATGTCGCGCTACGGTCGCATGGCGCATGCCGAGCGATCCCGGCGCTGGTGGCAACGTCGCGCCACGGGCCGCTTGAGCCCACGGCACGGCCTCACTGAGCTGGGGCGGGTTTTCGCCGAGGGGTTTACACGGGTTGGAGCGCGGGGTGTGGGCGACATAGATTCGCAGCAATTCGCCCCTGGCTTGGCATGAGCGTGGTGGCTGCCGTGGGCGACGGCGCCGCGACCGCTCCGGGACACCCTATGAGATGGAGGAGATGTCATGGCTCGTCGACATGCGCCCGCGCAGGTCACACCCCCTCGATGATGCGGATTTCGCGCTCCACGTTGCCCTTGCCCAGTGCGGCCAGCGCCTCTTCGTAGCCCGGGCTGCCGTAGGCGGCCTGCGCTGCGGCCAGGTTGTCGAACTCGATCAGCACGGTGCGCTCCATCACCCCGGCTTCCTTGACCTCCACCGGCAAGCCCCGCGCCAGAAAGCGCCCACCCGCGGCGGTAATGGCCGGGCCGGCCAGCCTGGCATAAGCGGCCAGCGCATCGGGGTTGTGGATCTGGCGGTAAGCGCTGATCCAGTAGGCCTTGGGCATCTTGAATTCCTGCAGTGGGTGGAGTGGATCCATCATCCCAAAATCGCGCGCTTGACGTCCACAAAGGAAAACCCATGATTGAAGACCTGCCCCCGATCCGAACGGCCACCCTGCAGCGCCCAGATGCCGCCCTGGTGGAACAACTGCGCGGCACACCCACCGGCTTCATCGTCGACGCGCTGGGCGGCAGCGGCGCACTGGACTACCGGCTCAAGCCCGCCATTGCCGAGCAGTACGCCTTCTGCGGTGTGGCGCTGACCTGTCACGCCGGCCCGGCGGACAACCTGGCCCTCATGCACGCACTGGCCTCGGTGCAACCGGGGGATGTGATCGTGGCCGCGGCGGATGGCCACACGGGTTGCGCCATCACCGGGGATCTGGTGCTGGGCATGGCGCGCAACAGCGGCGCGGTGGGTTTCGTGACGGACGGCTGCGTGCGCGACCTGGTGGGCATCCGCCAGGTGGGCCTGCCCGCCTGGGCCATCGGCGTCACACCGAATTCTCCGAACCGCAGCGGCCCTGGCACGGTGGGCTTTCCTGTCCAGGTGGCGGGCCTGCGCGTGTGCAGCGGCGACGTGGTGGTGGCCGACCTGGACGGCGTGGTGGTCGTGCCGCAGGAGCGCCTGGCCGAACTGCTGGTGCGCCTGCCCGCCATCCGCGCGGCCGAGGCCGCGGCCGACGCGGTCGTGCGCCAGGGCGCCACCCGGCCTTCGTTCCTGAAGTGACGGTGAGTCTGCAGCGCGCCCACAGCGTGGCCGCCCTGCGCGCGCTGGCGCAGCAGGCTCTGCCACGCCCCTTGTTCGACTTCATCGACGGCGCGGCCGAGGACGAATGGACGCTGCGCGCCAACGAATCGGCCTTTGACGACTGGGCCGTCCTGCCGCGCCCGCTGGAGGGCGCGGCGCAGCGCGATCTGTCGCTCACGATCTTCGGCCAGCGCCTGGCCTCGCCTGTGCTGGTGGGCCCCACCGGGCTGGCAGGGCTGTTCTGGCCGCAGGGCGAGATCGCCACGGCCCGCGCTGCCGCGGCGCGCAATACGGTGTACTGCCTGAGCCACGGCTCGGTGTGCACGCTGGAGGCACTGACCCAGGCCATGGAGCAGACGCACGGGTCCGAGCAGGCGGCTCGGTGCTGGATGCAGGTCTTCATCTACCGCGACCGCGCCTTCACCCGCGAGCTGGTGGAACGCGCGCGCAAAGCGGGCTACGGCGCCCTGGTCGTGACGGTTGACAACCAACTGCTGGGCAAGCGCGAGCGCGACCTGGTCAACGGCTTTTCCATACCGCCGCGCTTCGGCCCGCGCCAATGGCCGGCTTTTGCCGGCAAGTTCCCCTGGTGGTGGCGCATGCGCGGCGAACTCGACCGCATCACCTTTGGCAACTATGTCCGCGAGGGCTCCCGCGAGACCGTGGCCGGCCTGGCCGGGCGCATGGCCAGCATGCTGGACCCGGGCATGACCTGGGACGACATCGCGGCCGTGCGCCGACAGTGGGACGGGCCGCTGCTGATCAAGGGCCTGCTCCACCCCGAGGACGCACGCCGCGCGTTGCAGACCGGCGTGGACGGCGTGATCGTCTCCAACCACGGCGGACGGCAACTGGACGGCGCGCTGCCCAGTCTGCGCGCTCTGCCCGGCGTGGTGCAGGCCGTGGACGGGCGCATCCCCGTGCTGCTGGACGGCGGCGTGCGCCGGGGTGGCGATGTCTTCAAGGCGCTGGCCCTGGGCGCCAGCGCCGTGCTGCTGGGCCGCCCCCACTTGTGGGGCCTGGCGGTGGCCGGCCAGCCTGGCGTGGTCCATGTGCTCAAGACCCTGGACGACGAACTCGACCGCGTGATGGGCCTGGCCGGCGTGTGCGCGGTCTCGCAGATCGCTCAGGCGGGGGTCGTGGTGCGGGCGGGTGGCGGCTGATCGCCCGCGCGCCGCTGTGCAGCCCTGATCCAGGCGTCAATCAAGCTCCCAAGGGTGTTGGGTACGCTTGGATCAGTTTGGCCTGCTGGCCTGTTTGCCCGACCAGGAGATTCCATGCTGGTCACCAACACGCCAACGGTCGAAGGCCGGAAGATCGTCAAGTACTGCGGCATCGTCACCGGCGAGGCCATCCTGGGCGCTAACGTCTTCAAGGAACTGTTCGCCGGTATCCGGGACATCGTCGGAGGCAGGTCTGCAACCTACGAGCGAGAACTGCAGCGCGCGCGTGACATCGCGCTTGGCGAGCTGGAAGAGCGGGCCGGCCGCATGGGCGCGAATGCCGTCGTCGGGGTCGACCTCGACTAAGAGGTTCTCGGAAAGGGAAATGGGATGTTGATGGTGTCGGCGAGCGGCACTGCTGTCGTGCTCGAGTAGCCTGCGTCGGCGGGCCTCGGGCCGCAAGCAACTTCGGCGCCCGTAACGGGCTGCGAATGGAGGTTCCATGAAACGAGTCACCGGCATCGGCGCATAGGAATGTTGGCGCCGACCGAAAACTGAGCTCAGCTGCAAGCGGCGCGGGTTCTGCCCGTCATGTGGCGCCCGCTAGCCATGGAGAGCGTCGACCCCGGTTTCCTTCGCAGTGTCGGCGGTCAGGGCACCGCCGCGCACATGCTGCTGCTCGTGCTGCCTGTAGCCAATCTCGTGGGCACCTTCCAGGCGTTGGGCCCGCTCATGGCCGTGGGCCTGCTATAGAACTTCCACGCCGAGCAGCCCTCGGGGCCCTGCATCGTGTTCGTGTTCGTGTTCGTGTGCGGCGCGGCCTACCTGACCAGATGAAGGACAACTCTTCTGTCATGAAGCGCTTGGATCGACGTAACCTGCTGTGGCTCGGCGCTGCCTGGCCCTGGGCCGCCGCCCGGGCCGACAAGGCCTTGACCCCAGCCCCTTGCGCCGCTGCTCGCACGGGGTCACCACAGCTCGTGGCAAGCTTTCCCATCCTTGCCGACATGGTTCGCGAGATCCTGCCGGCGCCGCTGAGCGTGGCTGCGCTTGTCGGGCACGAAGCCGACGCCCACGCCTGGCAGGACCTCGCGCATGCGCAGCGCTGCGTCGCCAACCTGGTCACGGCCTTTGCCCAGCGCCGGCGCGTCATCACCGGCCACGACGCCTTCGGCTACTTCGTCGCCTCCCACGGCGTGGACTTCCTGGCGCTGCGAGGGTGGAGCACCGACAGCAAGCCCTCTGCCACTGCTGTGGCGCGACTGGTGCGCCAGATCCGCGACAACCGGGTGCAGGCCGTCTTCCTGGACAACATCTGCGATCCACGCCTCGTGCAGCGCATCGCCGAGGAAGGCGGTGCGCAAGTGGGCGGCACGCTGCACTCCGACGCCCTGTCCGCCCCAGGCGGGCCGGGCGCTACAGCTTCTCCGTCTCCCCCGCCCGCGGCTGCCACTTCATGAGCTTGCGCTCGATGCGCCCCACTGCGCCGTCGAGCACGAGCGCAAAGGCCGTGAGCACGAGGATGCCGGCCATGACGGTGTTGATGTCGAAGGTGCCCTCGGCCTGCAGGATGAGGTAGCCCACGCCCTGGCTGGAGCCCAGGTACTCGCCCACCACCGCGCCCACGAAAGCCAGGCCCACGCTCGTGTGCAGGCTCGAGAAAACCCAGCTCGTGGCGCTGGGCAGGTACACGTGGCGCAGCAGCGCGCGCCGATCCGCCCCGAGCATGCGTGCGTTGGCCAGCACCACCGGGCTCACTTCCTTGACGCCCTGGTAGACGTTGAAGAAGACGATGAAGAAGACGAGCGTGACGCCGAGAGCCACCTTCGAGGCGATCCCCAAGCCGAACCACACCGCGAAGATGGGCGCCAGGATGATGCGCGGCATCGAATTGAGCGCCTTGATGTAGGGCTCCAGGATCGCGCTGGCCATGGGCTGCAGCGCCAGCCACAGGCCGGCAGCCAGCCCCAGCACCGACCCGATGCCGAAGGCCAGCAGCGTCTCGGCCAGCGTCACCGCCAGGTGCCGGTAGATGTCGGCCTCGACGATGAACCAGTTCCAGATGCGCGAGGTGATCTTCACCGGCTCGCCGAAGAAGAAGGCGGCCTGGCGGTCGTTGTCGAACATGAAGGGCGGCACGAGCCCGGGTGTCGTCATCACGTGCCAGAAGGCAAAGATCGCCACGAGCAGCCCCGCCTGCCAGATGCGCAGGTTGCCGGGGCGGGGCCGGATCAGTCGCCACATGGTCCGAAGCCCTCCCTCAGGCCGCCTTCAATTGCTGCGCATAGCCCTTGAGCACTTCCTCGCGCAGCACGTCCCAGATGGCCTGGTGCAGCTCGACGAAGCGCGGGGCCGTGCGCACCTCGGCCACGTCGCGCGGGCGCGGCAGGTCGATGGCGAACTCGCCGATGGGGTGGCTCGCCGGGCCTGCCGAGAGCACCACCACGCGGTCGCTCATGGCGATCGCCTCGTCCAGGTCGTGCGTGATGAATAGCACGGCCTTCTTTTTCTGCGCCCACAGCTCCAGCACCTCGTTTTCCATCAGCTGGCGCGTCTGGATGTCGAGTGCCGAGAAAGGCTCGTCCATCAGGATGATGTCCGGGTCGAGGGCCAGCGTCTGCGCCAGGCTCGTGCGCTTGCGCATGCCGCCGGAGAGCTGGTGCGGGTAGCGGTCGCCGAAGCCCCCCAGCCCCACGCGCTTGAGCCAGCCCAGGGCCTGCTCGCGCGCCTCGGGCGCGGGCACGCCATGGAACTCGAGCCCCGCCATCACGTTCCTGAGCGCCGTGCGCCAGGGCATCAGGCTTTCGGTCTGGAACATGTAACCCGCACGTGTATTGATGCCCGACAGCGGCTGGCCGAACACCTCCACCGAGCCGGTGCTGGGCACGAGCAGCCCCGCTCCCACGTTCAGCAGTGTGCTCTTGCCGCAGCCCGTGGGCCCCACCACCGAGACGAACTCGCCCGCGCCGACATCCAGCGACACATCGGCCACCGCGGTGTATCGCTGGCTGGGGTCGTCCTTGCTGATGAAGGTGCAGGAGATGTCGCGCAGGCGCAGTGCAGCAGGAGCGGTCATGTCGAGGCGGGTGCAGGGCGGGCCAGCGGGCTCAGCCCTTGGGGTACTTCGCGTTGGCCTTCTTCACGAAGTCGTTGGTGTAGACGGCCATCAGGTCGAGCTTGGCCTTGGCGATCTCTGCATCGACGCTGGCCAGCGCCCGGAAGGCCGTCTCGGCGCCCTTCTCGGGGATCATGCCGTCGGGCGAGAGCGCACCCTTGGCGGCCAGGAAGGCGTCGATGTAGACGGCGCGGTCGCCGAGCAAGAAGCTCTCGGGCACGGCGGTGATGATGTCGCTCGGGCCGGCGGCCTGGATCCACTTGTTGGCGCGCACGAGGGCGTTCGTGAGCGCCTGCGTGGTGACCGGGTGCTTGTCGATGAAGGTCTGGGGCGCGTAGAAGCAGCCCGCGGGCATCGGGCCGCCGAAGACCTTGTCGGCCTCGGCCACGACGCGCGTGTCCGCTACGATCCTGAGGTCGCCCGAGCGCTGCAGCAGCGTGATGACGGGGTCCAGGTTGCTGATGGCATCGATCTGCCCGGAGCGCATGGCTGCCACCGCACCTTGGGCGGCTCCCACGCCAATGATGCTCACGTCGCTGGGCTTGAGGCCGGCCTTGGCGAGGATGAAGTTCACCATCACGTTGGTGGAGGAGCCCGGCGCGGTCACGCCGATCTTCTTGCCCTTCAAGTCCGCCGGCGTCTTGTAGTTAGCCATCGTCTTGGGGCTCACGCCCAGCACGATCTGCGGCGCGCGGCCCTGTAGCGCGAAGGCGCGCATGCGCTGGCCCTTGTGCTGCATGTTCACGGTGTGCTCGAAGGCACCCGAGACGACATCGGCGCTGCCGCCCACCACGGCCTGCAGTGCGCGCGCGCCGCCGGCGAAGTCGACGATCGTCACGTCCAGCCCCTCGGCCTTGAAGTAGCCCTTCTGCTCGGCAATCGTGAGCGGCAGGTAGTACAGCAGGTTCTTGCCGCCCACGGCGATGGTGAGCTTGGGCTTTTCGAGCTGGGCCAGGGCCAAGTCCGGCCAGGCCAGGGCGGCGCCCGAGGCGGCCAGCAGGTGTCTGCGGGAAAGGGTCATCGGTCGTCTCCTGGAATGTGAGGGGCAGGCGCTGCGACACGGCTTGCCCATGACGGCGCAGCGTGACTGTAGCGGCCCGCGCGAGACCCTACGATCGGGGCTGCACCACGAACCCGCACGCCGCGCACCCATGCCTGCTCCACAGTCTGGCAGCCTCGGCGCCTCCACGGCCGCCGACACCGGCGACGCTGCGTTTGCTGCTGGCCGCGCAGCTGGAACGGGTCACGGGGGCGCCGTCACGCCGATCCAGCGCTTTGGCTCCGCCGCCAACCTCAACATACTTTCACATGACCTGGTGCTTGACGGCGTGTAGCGGTGCGACGCCGGTGGCGTGCCGGCCTTTGTTGAGGCGGAAGCGCCCACCGACGACGAGTTGCACGCACAGCTGCAGACGCTCATCACCCGGGATCGCCTTCGGCCCGCGCGCCGGTCAGAAGGTGCTCACCCTCAGGGGCGGCGATGCCGCGCGAGAGTGGGGCCGGCCAGCCGCTAGCGGCCGGTGATCGAGAAGATCCTGACTCACATGGGCTTGGATCGGCAGCCACCACCCCGAGGGCGGGCGTGCGAAGCGGGACGCGACGGCACGGGCGTCCAATCCCGATCCTTCAGGCCGTCGAAGGCGCGCCTTGGCCCTTGCCCAGGGCCTTTGAATTCCCGATGTTCAGGGTTTCCACGGGTGCGTGACTGGGGGGGTTTGGTATCCCATCGCGAGTGCGTGCTCTCGTGCAGATGAACAACGGCAGGAGGGCTTGCCGGCGGCCACACCGATTGAAGAACAAGTGCCGCCGATTCATCCACTACCGGAGCATGAGACATGAAGCACAAGTTGAAAGTTATCTGGGCCGCCGCATTGGGCATGGCGGTCTCGGGCAGCGCGCTGGCGGCTGCTCCCACCGTCACCACCGCAGACTTTGTCGACAAGATCGAGTCGCCATGGGATATGGCCTTCATGAAGGACGGCACCATGTTCTTCACCGAGAAGTGCAAGGGCCTCTCGGTTCGGCTGGCTTCGGGCACCATCAACAAGCTGCATGGCGTTGGCACCACGGCGGGCTATTCCTCAGCCAGCGCGGACCTCTTCTGCGACGGGCAGGCCGGGATGATGGGCGTGGCGATCGACCCGCAGTTCGCCAGCAACCGCTTCATCTACGTGTACTCCAGTTCCAACCTGGGCGGCAAATTGGGCAACCGGGTGATGCGCTTCAAGCTCAACGACGCAATGACGGCTGTCTCCGACCGTACCGACATCGTCGGTGACATCGGCTACAAGCCCAAGGCCACCAAGCACCCCTTCGGCGGCCCCGGCGCGCACAACGGTGGCCGCATCCGCTTTGGCCCGGCCGACGGCCTCCTCTACGTGACCACGGGCGACAACCACCTGGGCATCGCACCGCAAAGCCCGACCTACATCGGCGGCAAAGTCTTGCGCGTGGACCGTGACGGCAAGGCTGCACCAGACAACAAGCCGCCCACCGGCTTTGACCCGCGCGTCTTCACCTACGGCCACCGTAATCCGCAAGGCATCGCCTTCCGGCCGAGCGACAACCGCCCGTTCACTGCCGAGAACGGCCCCTGGCACAGCGACGAAGTCACCGCGCTGACCAACGGCGGCAATGCCGGCTGGGACCCGCGCCCGAACATGGCGGGCCGCAAGGACTGCCCGGACGACTACTGTGGCTACTCGCCCAACCAGATGGGCGCGATGGAGCCCAAGAAGCGCGCGGCCTACATGCCGATGACCGACCTGAAGACCTACCCCAAGGCGATGAAGCCGGCGTTCAACAACAACGGCTTGTCGCAGGGGATGTTCTGCAATGCCTTCCTTTCGGGTGCCAAGTGGAAGGACTGGAACGGCCAGATGGTGGTGGGCTATGCCGGCATTGGCATCCACGGCACGCCGGTGGGCAACCGCTTGGACCTGCTGAAGATCAGCGCCGATGGCATGACAGCCACCAAGAAGGACTTCCCCTGGCCGACCGTGGCTGGCCGCTTCCGCGCCTGTGAACTCGGGCCCGATGGCGACCTGTTCGTCGCGCTGGAAGACCAGGGCAAGATCATCCGCGTGAAGCCGGAGTAAACCGCCGCGGCCAACGCGCAGCCCGCCCCAGTGGCCCGGGCGGCGCGTTGGCCTTCAGTTCAGCACCAGAAGGAGAAGCCGCCGATGCGAATTGCGCTTCAATGCTTGGCCGTGGTCGGCTTGTTAGGGGCTGCTTCAGCGCCCGTCCATGCGGATCAGGACCTCGCCGTCAAGAAAAACTGCTCAGCATGCCACTTCGTCGACAAGCGCAAGTACGGGCCCAGTTTCCAACAGATCGCCGCCAAGTACGCCGATCAGAAAGATGCCGCGGACAAGCTCGCCGTCAAGATCCGCAAGGGCGGTACCGGGGTTTGGGGCCAAGATGTGATGCCGCCCCAGCCGCAGGTGACCGTCGCCGAATCGAAGGCCTTGGCGAAATACATCCTGTCGGTCAAGCCGGGTGAAGCCAAGTAAAGGGTGCATGGCCGCAAGGCCAACCCGTTACAACAGGGTGCGCGTATCTGGCTGCGAACGCTTGCCGCCGTTGGTCATCGCCTCAGCCCGCCCTTGGGGCCGGGTGACTTTGAGAGTGACTGTGGGGCTCGCGCTGGGCCTGTGCGCGGCGCAGGGCTATGGCCAGAACTTTGTCTACGTTGAGGCAGGGCTCGCCGCTTGTCCAGCAGCACCTGCACCCAGCAGCGCCGAGCCCAAGCCCGTAGCGCCTGGCGCTGCGGTGCCAGGAAGCATCCGCGTCAGCTGCGGGTTTGACCAGGGCTCCTACACCGTGACGTTGGCTGCCACGGACCCTGGCGCAACGATCTCGCCCAAGTCCTTCATCGTTAACTTCGGGCGCGTCGTGGGCAACGGCGTTTTCTCGGTGAAATTCGCCACGTCGGGGGTGCAGAGCCTGTCCGCCAGCATCACCACCAACATGGGCAGCCCGCCTGTGCAAGGCCGGTTTGTCAGCGCAGTCAGTGAGTTCAAGGTGGCGGCGCCCTGATCTCGGGCGGGCATGAGCCGGCTCGCCAAGGCTTCAGGCCGTCGAACGCTCGCCTTGGTCATTGCCCAGGGCCTTTGAAGTTCCTTTGTCCATTCTGGAGCGACAGGCAATGGCGAAGATCCTCACACACCTCGGGCCCGATCCCGAACCGCCGCCCAGGAGTCTGGCGCGCGAGACGGGCTACGACGTCGCTGCCTCTGAGATGCAGGCAGGCACAGGTTGCGACCGGTGTACGGTCGCAAGACCTGCCGACTCGACGGCCATACCCGTGGATGAGCTGAGCTTGGTGGCGTACTTCTGGCGTCAGCCGACTCGGCCTGAAGGCGCTGCCTTCTGCAGAGCCACGCTGAAGGCGTTTGAAATCCTTCGGCTCGGGTTCCCAATGGTGTGATGCGTCGGCCTTTCAACGCGAATGGCTCGCGAATTGATCCAGCGCAATTGCGTACGCTTGTGGACATTGACGCCATCGTGCGTGACGCAGACAGTCTCTATTGACACTTGTACTCACGGTGTCGGTCGAGTTCGTTTCGCTTGAAAGGTCGCACCCCATGTCGCACACACACTCACCTCATCAGCAGCTCTCAACCAAGCTCGGCCGGCTTCTGAGATTGCTGCCTGTGGTTGCGGCATTGGCGGCGCCCCTGAACGCATTGGCTACCACGTTCTGGGGCTTGGTCACGGATCTGCGTATCACCCCTGAGATGTTTCTGTTCGATGACCCGACGGAGATCTGGTCTGTCGCCACACCCCAAAACGAGGTCACCTTCGCCGGACTGGCAAAGCAAGGCGAGCTCACGGTGAAAGCCACCAACAACACGGCCACCGATGGACAAGCCACAGTAACCATGCCGAGCTCACTCGGTGGTAAGTCAGTCACGATCGATGTGCCCGCTGGTCAGACGGTTTACTCGACGATCAAGGTCCCGGGCCCTGCTGGTTGGCCTCTCAATAGCGACAAGGATACGGTCAACGTCGTTCTGTCGGTTCCCGAGCCCTCGACATCCGCGATGCTGGCCCTGGGTGTGGTGTTCGTCTACGTGGCGGCACGCAAGCGCCAGGAAGGCGCGAATGACCGCGGAGCATGATTGACGGGCTGGCCTCACGAGAAACCGTTGCGCGTGCACTTGCCTTCGCAGCCGTCATGTGTCGGGCGGAGAGATCATGCGGTGCCGGTTCTTCGGTCGTTCCTCGCGCAGGGTCGCAGCGAGGGCCTGGCCGGTGGCATCGGGCTGGCGCTGGTCCTTGCAGCCCACCCCTCCCGTCACAGCTTGTAGTCGGGCCCGGGGGCGAGCTGGCCGTCCAGGCTGATGGCCTGGGCGCTCACCGACACCCGGCCTTCGCCCCAGTGCAGCGCGTAGATGCCCAGCGCAAAGCCGATGGCCAGTGTGGCCACGTGGCTGGCCAGTAGAAGCAGAACTTTCATGCCCGGGTCTTGCCGTGCACCTGAGCCAGCCACATCGACAGGCCCTACGCCACGCTGGCTGGTGTGGCGGGCGCCGCTGTGAGTCGGTCCACCAGGTTGAGCAACTCCATCGGGCTGAAGGGTTTGACCAGGTAGGCCACCACACCGGCCTCCAACCCGGTCTTGCGGTCTTCGGCCATGCCCAGCGCCGACAGCATCACCCGCGGAATGCTGGCCAGCGTGGGGTCTGCTGCCAGGGTGCGCGAGACGGTCAGGCCGTCCATGCCGGGCATCATCTTGTCGAGCAGGATCAGGTCAGGCCGGTGGCGCCGAGCCGCCTCGAGCCCTTCAGTCCCGCTGCCGGCCTCAACCACCTGGTAGCCCTTGAACTCCAGTGTCATGCGGATCAGGCGGCGGATGTCGGGCTGGTCTTCAACGGTCAGGACGGTCTTGCTCATGGACGTTCCTTGAACGGGGCGGCGGCCGGTGGGCGCGAGGTCTCAGGCGGGACTGAGGTGCTCGGCTGCCGACCCTTGGGCGGCCGAGGGCATAGGCAGAACGGGCGTGCTGGGGCCGTCGCCGGCAGGGCAGGGTGGCAGCCAGACGTGGAAGCAGGAGCCGCCGTCGTGCGGCAGGGTGGCCCAGATGCGCCCGCCGTGGCACGCAATGATGCGCCGGCAGATGGCCAGGCCGAGGCCGGTTCCGCCCGAGCCATCGGCTGTGCGTGAAGACTGAACAAAGGGCTCGAAGATGGTTTCCAGCTCGTCGGGCGGAATGCCTGGGCCGTGGTCTCGCACGCTGAGCGTCAGGCCGGTATCGGCATCGTCGCGCAGGCTCAGTTCCAGCGCGCTGCCCTCGGGCGCAAAACGGATGGCATTGGCCAGCACGTTGCGCAGCACCTGCTGCAGGCGGAAGCTGTGGGCCAGTGCCCAGGCCGGGGAATGGCTGCGCCGCCACTGCAACTTGAGATGCCGTGCATCGAGCAGCGGCGACATCTCCGGCAGTAGCTCGTCCACCAAGGTGCACAGTTCCTGCCGTTCCAGCGCCAGCGTGCCCACACGGCCGTCGATCTTGGAGACGTCCAGCAAGCCGTTGACCAGCGTCAGCATGCGCTGGCCGCCGCTGTGCACCGATGTGAACATCTGCTGCAGCTGTTCAGCGCCCTGCATGCCGGCAAAGTGGCCGCCCAGCTCGGAGAATCCGATGATCGATTGCAGTGGCGTGCGCAGCTCGTGGCTGATGGTGGCGATGAACTCGCCCTTGGCCTTGTCCGCACGCCGCGCGGCCTCGGTGGCCTCGACGAGCTCGGTGATGTCCACCCGGAAGCCGACGCGGTGGCCGTCGGCGGTGGCGCGCTCGATGATGCGCAGCACACGACCGCTGGACAGGCGCTGCACCACCGGGCCGCTGCTGCTGCGGTGGGTCACCAGCTGTTCGGCCAGCCACTCCTCTTCGCGGCCGACGGCTTCAGGATATTGGCCACGCGACAGCCCGAAGCGCAGGATTTCCTCGAAGCTGATGCCCGGCAGCAGCATGTCGCGAGAGCGGTCGTAGAGGTTGAGGTATTTCTGGTTGCACAGCACGAGCCGGTCATCGGCATCGTAGATGACAAACGCCTCGTCGATGGCATCCAGTGCACCGCGCAGCAAGTCAGCGCTGCGCCGCACCTCGGCCTGCATCGAGCGCTGGCGGGTGATGTCCTGGATGGCGCCGGCAATGCGCACCGCGCCGCTGTCATCAAACTCGATCTCGGCGGTGACGCTGGCCCAGAAGGCCTTGCCGTCCTGGCGTGTCATGGCGAGTTCCATGTCCCAGTCCAGGGCGTGGCTGTCGCTGCGGGTCAGGCAGGCCAGCAGGCTGTCGCGATCCCTTCGCTGGCAATGGGCCAGCATGTCCAGCACGCTCACCGCGGTGCCCCGCTCGCGGCCAAAGAGCAGGTAGGTCTGCTCGGTCCACTCCAGCGCGCCGCTGCGCAGGTTGAGCGCAAAGCCCCCGACGCCGCTGATGCGCCCCGCCTTGCGCAGGAAGGCCTCCCGGGAATGCAGGCCATCCTGTGCCAGGCGACGTTCGGTGACGTCTGTCTGGGTGGCCATGAACCCGGTCAGCTCCCCATGCCCGTTGCGCATGGGCTGCACCCGCAGTTCGATCCAGTATTCACGGCCGGCCCGGGTGCGGTTCAGGATGTCGCCACAAAAGGGCAGCTCGGCGTTCAGTGCTTCACGCAGGCGGGCGATGGCTGAGGGGTCGGTGGCCTCGCACTGCAGCAGCGCCCCGGGTGACTGGCCACGCACTTCTTCCAAGGTCCAGCCGCTGAGCCGCTCGAACGCGGCGTTGACCCACACGATGCGCCGCTGGACATCGCTGACGACCATCGCGTCGCTGGTGCGCTGGGCCACCAGGGCCAGGCGTTCCAGTTCCTCGGTGCGTGCCTGCAGCGCCTGCTGGGACTGTTGCCCGCGCCGCCAGGCCACCCCCAGCAGCGCAGTGGCGACAGCCAATCCCATCGCCAGAAGCAGGGCGGCCGTGGACAACCAGGGTGAGCCAGGGGCAAGATCTTGGGGTGCCATGGTGGCGGCGGTTACGGTGTTGGATCGAGGGGCTCTGCGGTGTTGACCCGGCACCACCCCCGTGTGGTTGAAGACGCCCTGGGTAGAAATATCAGCACGATTGCAACGGACGATCGCGGTGTCCGGTCAGGTGAAGTGAACGCCAAGGGCCGTGCTTGTCGGGTGATCTCGGCGGCCGCGTCGCCTGGTGGTGCGCCTTGGTGGCATCATGATCTCGAAATCTCGGCTCCGTACGACCTGCCGCCGCAGCACACCATGCCCACCGACAAATCCTTCACGCCCCGACTCCGCCCAAGCCTGCTGCTGTTCGACGTGTTTGGCACGCTGGTCGATTGGCGAACGTCGGTCGCACGCGCCGTGCGGCACGAATTGGCCGCGCTGGGCCTGGCGGAGGGTGCTCAGGCCGAGGCCTTTGCCGACGCCTGGCGCGGGCGGTACCAGCCGTCGATGCAGGAAGTGCGCAGCGGCCGGCTGCCGTTCAGTAAGCTGGACGTGCTGCACCGCCACAACCTGGATCACGTCTTGAAGGCCTGGGGCCTGGACGCACAGGTGGGCGAAGCCCAGCGCCAGCGCCTGACGCGCGCCTGGCACCAGCTGGACGGCTGGCCCGATGTGGCCGCTGGCCTGGCTGAGCTGCGCACGCTGTGCCTGCTGGCGCCGTGTTCCAACGGCAACCTGTCGCTGATGGCCCACCTCGCCCGGCACAACGGTTGGCACTGGGATGCCATCGTCGGCGCCGAGTGGGCGCGCGACTACAAGCCGCAGCCAGTGGTCTACACCGCTGCCGTGGATGCGTTTGGCGTGGAGCCCGGCCAGGCCATGATGGTGGCGGCCCACAGCAGCGACCTCGCCGCTGCCGCAGCCTGCGGCTTGCAGACGGCCTTCATCGCCCGCCCTGACGAGCACGGACCTGGGACGGGCGAGCCCCGGGCCACGGTGCCGGTGGACGTCAGCTGCCCGTCACTGACGGCGCTGGCGCAGGCGCTGCGGGGCTGATCGCGCGGCGCTGCCGGCGTTCAGCCGTCCAGCGCTTTCTTCAGCGTGCGCGCGCTGTCGACGATGGCCTGGCCACGGCCGCTGGCGACCGCGGCCAGGAAATCGAGCACGGCCCGCAGCCTGCCCAGCCGTTGGTTGACATCGGCGATGGCGTCGACGGTCTGTCGTGCCGCCGCGATGGCCGAGGCGATGTGCTCGGCGCCCACACGCGCTTCGCCGGCCTGCAGCGCGATGGCCTGGGTGGACAGCTTCAGCGCCGACAGGCTGAATGCATCGCGCTGGTGGCGAAGTTCGGCCAGTGTGGCCGCGTCGGGCTGCGGGGCCTGCTGGGCCTTGGCCAGCGCCGCATTCAGCGCCGCGGCCTGGGCGTTGGCAAACGCCACGGCGCTGGCCAGGTCGCCGGGCGTCAAGGTGTCACCGGCCTGCGCCTGGGGGAGTCTGGAGGTGGCCATGGTTTGCTCCGGGTGTGCCGCTCAGAAGCCCGAGGACTTGAGCGCCTCGTGGGTGTCCCTTGCCTGGCGGCGAAACGTGTCCAGCTCGATCAGCAGGGCCTCGGTGTTGGGCCGGCGTGCGTCCTGGCGCAGGCGTGGCACCAAGGCCAGCCAACGGTCAATCAGGGCGGCCATCTGTGCTGCGACCGGGCCGCCGGTACGGGCATCGCGCTCGGCATAGGGCCGCTCGGGCAGGCTGCGGCGCAGCTCGGCCGTGCGCAGAGGTTCTGCCGTGGCAAAGGTGTCCAGGTCGGTCAGCACGTTTGTTCGCAGCTGGCGGCTGGTCTGCACCACCAGCTGGTAGGCCGAGGGTGTGCCATCGGGCTGCACAAAGTAGCCGCGCAGGGCCTGCCCAACGGTCACCAGGCTGTCTTCCACCGCCAGCAGTTGCTCCAGCGCCTGGTCGCGTCGCGGGCGGACCAGCAGCTCGCCCAGCAAGGCCGTCAGCCGCGTCAAGGCCAGCGTCTGCGCCTGGTTGACCAGGGTGCCGCCATCGGGGGCTGGCAGCGCCGCGATCTTGCGGCCGGTGGTCTCGATGCCGCTGCGCACGTCCATCGCCTTTGGGTCGGCCAGGGTGTCCAGCACACGGGCATAGTGGTTCAAGGTGCCCACGGTCTGGCGTTGCAGCGCGGTGGAGGCCTTGTCCAGCCGCGCACAGGCGGCCTGGAGGGCCGGACCCGCGGCTTGCGCCGGTGCGGCCGGCGGCCGAGCCTCGTCCAGCAGCGCCCTGAGCTCGGCGGGCGCGTCACACAGCCGCGCCGCTTGCTGCAGTTCGGTGCCGACGGTCTCGCCCATGGCGCGTGTGCTCTCCGCAAAGTCCTTCAACGCACCGGTGTTGGCGCAGGCCCCCAGGCCCAGCGACAGCAGCAGGGCTGACAGGCGTATCCAGCGGCGCATCGGCAGGTCCTTTCCGGGGCAGGGCAGTGGGCGGTGAATGCTACTGCGCGGACAGCCCAGGACCCTTGGGGGCATGCGACCTGGGAGTGATGCACCGCACGGGCTGCGGTTACGCTTGGGCCCCCTTTTGGGACTTTTGGGACGTCCGCGACCTTCGTGACGTCTTTGCACAGCCCGCGGGCCACGGCCGCCACGATGACCGACACCTCCCCAGCACGGGCACCTCGCCCCATACCGACCGTTGCTTCACCGTCCCCGACGCCGTCACCCGCGGGCCAGACTGCCAGCCGCCCTGGGCCCATGCCCTTGCGCGGTGTCGATTTCACCAGCGCACCCAGCCGGCGCAAGCCGGTGACGGTGGCCCGGGGAACCCTGGAGCGTTCGGTGCTGCGCCTGGAGCGGGTGGATGCCTTGCCCAGCCTGTCGGCCTTCGAGGCCTTCCTGGCCGAGCCCGGGCCGTGGACGGGCGGCTTCGACTTCCCCTTTGGCCTGCCGCGGGCCTTTGTGCAGGCACAGGGCCTGGGCGACGACGCCGCGATGGTGTCGGCCGAACTGCACCGGCGCTGCGCTGCGCGCATGGAGTTCCGCGCCCTCGTCGACCGCTGGGGCAACACCCAGCCCGCCGGGCAGCGGCTGCTGCACCGTGTGACCGACCGCGCGCTGACGGGCCTGTCGTCGACCAGTCCGCTGCAGACCCGGTATGTGCCGGTGGGCTTCATGTACTACGAAGGTTTCCAGCGGCTGCTGGACGCCGGGGTGTCCGTGCCCGGCCTGGCGCCCGGGCAGCCTGTGCCCGCGGCGGCGCCGTCACCAGCCGCACTGCCGCTTCCGCGTGTGGCGCTGGAGGCCTACCCCGCGGCACTGGCCCATGAGCTGATCGGCGGCCGCAGCTACAAGAACAGCGACGCGGCCGACCGGCTGATCGCCCGCAAGGACATCGTCGACGCGCTGGAGCAGGGCCGCACGGCGCTGGGCCTGCGCTGCCGCTTTTCGCACGCCCAGCGCGACGACCTGACGGCCGACGCCAGTGGCGACCGCCTGGACGCCGTGCTGTGCCTGGTGCAGGCCGCCTGGGCGTCGACACGGCCGAACTTTGGCCTGCCCCCGGAGATGGACCCGGTGGAAGGCTGGATCCTCACCGCCGGGGCCGCAGCCAAGTCAACGGCCCCCGCCACCCCCCCCGCCCGGAGCCGCCGCGGGTGAGCGAGGCCGAGGCCTGGTTTGCCACCCAGGGCTGGCAGCCGCACGCCTTTCAGCGCGAAGTCTGGGCGGCGCTGGCGCAAGGCCGCAGCGGCTTGTTGCACGCCACCACCGGCAGCGGCAAGACCTACGCCGTCTGGCTGGGCGCGCTGCAGCGGCGTGCGGCCACACCGCACCTGCAGTGCCTGTGGATCACACCCATGCGGGCCCTGGCCGCCGACACCGCGCGGGCGCTGCAGCGCCCGCTGAGCGACCTCGCCCCGGGCTGGACGGTGGCCATGCGCACGGGCGACACACCCTCGGCCGAACGGGTGCGCCAGGACCGCAAGCCGCCACCCGTGCTGGTGACGACCCCGGAGTCGCTGAGCCTGCTGCTGTCGCGCGACGATGCCCGCGCCCGCCTCAGCCGCGTCCACACCGTGGTGGTGGACGAGTGGCACGAGCTCATCGGCACCAAGCGGGGTGTGCAGGTGCAGCTGGCCCTGGCCCGGCTGCGCCGTTGGAACCCGGCGTTGGCCATCTGGGGCCTGAGCGCCACACTGGGCAACCTGGACGAGTCCATGGCCACGTTGGTGGGCCAGGGTGACGAGGCGGCAGCTGCGCGGGCGCCATGCCTGGTGCGCGGCCGCCTGGACAAGCCGCTGCTGATCGATTGCCTGCTGCCGCCGGAGCCAGGCCGCTTCAGCTGGGGCGGGCACCTGGGCGCGCAGATGCTGCAGCCGGTGGTCCGCGAGCTGGAGCAGGGCGGCACCACCCTGGTCTTTACCAACGTGCGGTCGCAGGCCGAGACTTGGTACCAGCTGATCCTGGCGGAGCGCCCTGAGTGGGCCGGGCAGATAGCGGTGCACCATGGCTCGCTGGACAAGTCGGTGCGCGAGTGGGTGGAAGACGGGCTCAAGCAGGGCACGCTGCGGGCGGTGATTGCCACGTCGTCGCTCGACCTCGGGGTGGATTTCCTGCCCGTGGAGCGGGTGCTGCAGATCGGCAGCGCCAAGGGCGTGGCGCGCCTGCTGCAGCGGGCCGGCCGCAGTGGCCATGCGCCGGGGCGGGCCAGCCGCGTCACCCTGGTGCCTACCCAGTCGATGGAGCTGGTCGAGGCGGCCGCGGTGCGCGCCGCGGCCCTGGCCGGGCGGGTGGAGTCGCGCGTCAACCCCGAGGCCCCGCTGGACGTGCTGGTGCAGCACATCGTCACCGTCGCCCTCGGCGGTGGCTTTGAGGCCGATGCCCTGTTCGACGAGGTGCGCACGGCGCCGGCCTATGCCACGCTCAGCCGCGAGGCCTTCGACTGGGCGCTGGACTTCTGCGCCCAGGGCGGGCGCAGCCTGGCGGCCTACCCCGATTACCACCGCATCGGCTGGGTGGCCGACGAGGGGCGCTGGCGGGTGACCGACCGTGGCATTGCGCTGCGGCACCGGCTGCAGGTGGGCACCATCGTGAGCGACGCCACGATGCAGCTGAAGTGGCTGTCCGGCGTGGGCCTGGGCAGCGTCGAGGAGGGCTTCATTGCCCGGCTGAAGCCCGGCGACTGCTTCGTCTTTGCCGGGCGGGTGCTGGAGTACGTGCGCACGCAGGACATGGCCGCCTATGTGCGCAAGTCCGACAAGCGCAAGGGCATCGTGCCGGCCTGGGCCGGCAGCAAGATGGCGCTCTCGGGTGAACTGGCCGACGCGGTGCTGGCGCTGCTGCACGCGGCGGCGCAGGGGCAATGGGATGCCCTGCTGCAGGAACCAGAAATGCGCGCTGCGCAGCCCATGCTGCTGGCGCAGCAGCGGCTGTCGGCACTGCCGTCCCCCGGTGAACTGCTGGTGGAGCAACTGCGCTCACGGGAAGGCCATCACCTGTTTGTCTACCCCTCTGCCGGCCGCCAGATGCACATGGGCCTGGCCCAGCTGCTGGCCTGGCGGTTGGGCCAGCGCGAGCCCAACACCTTTTCCATCAGCATCAACGACTACGGCCTGGAGCTGCTCAGCGCCAAGCCGGTGAGCGCCACCTGCCTGGCCGACGACCCGGGCCTGCTGGCCAGCGGCCCCGAGCTGCTGACCGATGTGCTGGAGAGCCTGAATTCCGGCGAACTGGCCCAGCGCCGCTTCCGCGAGATTGCGCGGGTGGCCGGGCTGGTGTTCAGTGGCTACCCCGGTGCGCCCAAGAGCATGAAGCAGCTGCAGGCCTCGTCCAGCCTGTTCTACGAGGTCTTCAGGAAGTACGACAGCGACAACCGCTTGCTGCAGCAGGCGCAGCAGGAGGTGCTGGCGCAGGAACTGGAGCTGCAGCGCCTGCGCGGAACCTTGGCGCGCCTGCAGTGTCTGCGTCTGCACACCTGCGTGCTGGCGGCGCCCAGCCCGTTGGCGCTGGCGCTGATGGTGGAGCGCTTCCGTGAGGCGCTGTCCACCGAACAACTGAAGGACCGGCTGGACCGCCTGCTGGCACAGGCCGAAGCGCAGCTGGATCGACCATGAAGGAGGGATACGATGGAATCGCCACAAGGCCATGACAAGCACCGTGGCCCACACCGTGGCCATGCCCGCGATCAGGGCCGTGACGGACCCTGTGACGCGGGCCTGGGCCCCGCTCGCCGCGCCACGACCAGCGCGCTGCTGGCGGCCCTGGCCCTGTCGGCCGGCGCTGCCACGCCGGCACCGGCCACGGCGCCCGCCAATCCGGCGGGCATCGATTGGCAGCCGATCAACGGCTTCGAGATCGCCCGCACCGAGACCACGGTGGCGCAATTCCGGCGTTATGCCCAGGACACCGGCCGGCGCACGGCGGCCGAGGCGCAGGGGGGCGGCGAGGTCTACGAGGCCGGCTGGGTGCAGAAGAAGGGCTGGACCTGGCAGACCCCCTTTGGCCGGCCGGCTGCCGACGACGAGCCGGCGGTGCACATCCGCTTCGACGAGGCGCAGGCCTTCTGCCGCTGGGCCGGTGGCCGATTGCCCACGGACCTGCAGTGGCTCGAAGCCGCCTACACCGAGCGCCGCCAGCCGGCCCCGGCGGGCTGGGTCACCGGGCGCCGCTACACCTACCCCACCGGCGACAGCCCGCAGGGTGCCCAGTGCCTGGACGACTGTGGCGCGCAGGCGCAGCGCCTGGCGGTGGCGGCGCAGGCCGGCCTGACGCGCGGCCTGGGCCATGCGCCGGTGGGCCGTACGCGCGCCGGGGTGAACGGCCTGTTTGACATGGGCGGCAATGCCTGGGAGTGGGTGGACGAACCCGCCGGGCTCGCGCAGCCCCAGGCCGAACGCCGCACACGCGGCGGCTCATGGTGGTATGGCGCCTCGCCCATGCGTGCTGATCACCTGCAGTCCAAGCCCGGCACCACGGCGGTGGTCTACATCGGTTTTCGCTGCGTCCGGTGACGATGGCCGCGCACCGCTGAGCGCGGTCAAGCCGCGCTGACGTGCCGGCTACCCGGCCCGCTCAGGCTTCCCGGGCGGCCTGCAGAAAGTCCTGCAGCAGGGCGCTGTCGTCGAAGCAGCCCTGGCTGTGCGGGACGCCCAGGCGGTGAAACTCCGGGTGCCACTGCACCGCGGCCACGTACGGCCCCTCGGTGCGCCGGATGGCCTCGATCATGCCGTCCTCGGGGCAGCGGGCTTCCACCTGAAAGCCGGGTGCCAGTTGCTGAATGCCCTGGTGGTGGATGCTGTTGACCCGTGCCCCGGTCTGCCCGGGGTACAGCGCCGCCAGCCGCGAGCCGGGCTCGAAGACCACCTCATGGTGCAGCTTGTCGTAGGCTGCGCGGTCGACGTGGCAGCGGGCGTCGGGACGCTGTGTCGGGATGTCCTGCAGCAGGGTGCCGCCGAACAGCACATTGAGCACCTGCAGACCGCGGCAGATGCCAAACACCGGCTTGCCGGCGTCGACAAAGGCCTGGATCAGTTCCATCTCGTAGCGGTCGCGCAGCGCGTCGCCGCGCCACTCCGGGCGCAGCGGTTCCTGGCCATAGCTCTGGGGCGCCATGTCGTTGCCGCCCTGCAGCAGCAAACCATCCAGGTGATGGGCATACCAGTCCAGCCGAACCTGGCTGCGCTGCAGCAGGCCGTCGCGTTCGACCTCGGGGATCATCACCGGCATCGCGCCACCGGACATCACCCAGTGCGCCACCGATTGCTCCAGGTAGTGCAGGGTGCGTGTCCAGATGCCGCCCAGGTCGAGCACCGGGCTCTGGGGCTGGTAGATGCGGGCGGAAACGCCGATCAGCAGGCTGTCTTTCATGGGGGTGTCGAGGGGGCTGGACCCGGGCGGGTGGACAACGTTCCGTCAGTGTCGGCGCACCCCTGAGCTGACGGCAATCCCGCCAACGATGAGTGCAAACGCGGCTGCGTGGTAGGGCTGCGGCGGCTCGCCCAGCAGCGCCGCGCTCATCAGCGCTGTGAACAACGGGGTCAGGTTGGCAAAGAAGGCCGCCATCGTCGGGCCGGCTTCAGCCACGCCCAGGCCCCAGCAGCGGTACGCCACCAGTGAGGGGCCGATGGCCACAAACAGCAAGGCCGCCCACAGCCCAGGGCCCCAGTTCAGCGGTGCCGGTGTGATGGCCTGTTCACCCAGTGCAAACAGGCCGGCAAAGCCGGTGCCGATCAGCATCTGCAGCAGCAGAAGGCCCGCCCAGTCCCAACCTTGCTGCGGGCCGGGGCGCTGGCTGCCCAGCATCGTGGCCGGCGGCTTGGCCAGCAGCCAGCTGTAGACCGCCCAGCCGATGGCCGCCAGCAGCATGTACAGGTCGCCCTCGACCCACTGCACCCGGGCCAGCGTGTCCAGCGAGCCTCGCCCGATGACCAGCAGCACGCCGCACAGGCCCAGCGCTGCGCCCAGCAGCTGCCGACGGGAGGGCCGGACACCAAACAGCAGCCAGCCCACCGCGAGCATCCACACCGGTGTGCTGGAGGCCACCAGCGTCACGTTGATGGGCGTGGAGGTGACCAACGCCAGGTACTGCAGGGCGTTGTAGACACCCACGCCCAGCAGGCTCACACCCAGCAGCCAGCCCAGGCGCTCGCGCACCAGCGCCGGCTGGCGCAGCACGCGCCAGCCCAGGGGCAGCAGCAGCACGACGGCCAGGGCCCAGCGCAGGAAGTTGAGGGTCAGTGGCGAGGCCTGCCCCACCATCAGGCGGCCGACGATGGCATTGCCGGCCCACATCAGGGGTGGCAGCGTCAGCAGCAGGGCCAGGCGGGGCGTCAGTCGCATGCGGCATGTTGCCATGCCCGCGCGGGCCGGTCCCTGGCAGCATGCGCCTTGGGGATTCGGCGTAACCTTCGCCCCTGGGCCAACCGTTGCCCACCCCTGACCCCACCCCGTTCCAGGAGCCCGACCCATGCCCCGTGCCATCCAGATCGCCGCCTTTGGCGGCCCCGAGCAGATGCAGCT
Source organism: Rubrivivax sp. (assembly GCA_021298085.1). GTDB lineage: Bacteria > Pseudomonadota > Gammaproteobacteria > Burkholderiales > Burkholderiaceae_C > Rubrivivax. The sequence continues at coordinate 15,471 of JAJTDE010000027.1, read as the reverse complement.
TGTCGACGTCACCGTGGGCGACCCCGGCCCCGGCGAGATCCGCATCCGGCACCACGCCTGCGGCCTGAACTTCATCGACGTCTACCAGCGCACGGGCCTGTACCCCAATGCGCTGCCCTTGTCGCTGGGCATGGAAGGCGCCGGCGTGGTGGAAGCCGTGGGCGAGGGTGTGACGCACCTGCGCCCGGGTGACCGGGCCGCCTACGCCAGCAACCCGCCGGGCAGCTACAGCGAGGTGCGGGTGATGCCCGCCCGGACGGTGTGCAAGCTGCCCGACGACATCGGCTTTGACACGGGCGCGGCCATGATGCTCAAGGGTCTCACCGCCCAGTACCTGCTGAAGAAGACGCTGCCGGTGGAAGGCCTGCAGCCCGGCGACTTTGTGCTGTTCCACGCGGCCGCGGGCGGCGTGGGGCTGATCGCCTGCCAGTGGGCCCGTGCGCTGGGCCTGCAGCTGATCGGTACGGCCGGTGGTGCGGCCAAGTGCGAGCTGGCCCTGGCCCATGGCGCGGCGCACTGCATCGACTACACCCGCGAAGACTTTGCCGCCCGCGTCAAGGACATCACCGGCGGCAAGGGTGTCAAGGTGGTCTACGACTCCATCGGCAAGGACACCTTCGACAAGAGCCTGGACTGCCTTCGCCCCTTCGGCCTGCTGGCCAGCTTCGGCAACGCCAGCGGCCCGGTGGCGCCGTTTTCGCCGGGCATCCTGGGCCCCAAGGGCTCGCTGTATGTGACCCGCTGCACCCTGTTCACCCACATCGCCACCCGCGAAAGCTGCCAGGCGATGGCCGACGACCTCTTTGCCGTCGTCAGCAGCGGGCAGGTGAAGATCCGCATCGACCAGCGCTACCCACTGGCCGAGGTGGCCCAGGCCCACCGCGATCTGGAAGCGCGCAAGACCACCGGCTGCACGATCCTGCTGCCATGAGCGCGCCGGGCCATTCCCAAGCGCGGAGGAAGTTCCGATGAGCGCCCTGGGCCGAGGGATGGCCGAGACGACCGAGGCGCAGGCTTTCCGCGACAGCCTGCGCAGCTTTGTGCAGCGCGAGATCGCGCCGCACGTGGACGCCTGGGACGAGGCGGGAGAGTTTCCGAGGGCGCTCTACCGCCGCGCCAGTGAACTCGGGCTGCTGCAGCTGGGTTACCCCGAGGCACTGGGCGGCACCCCCTGCGGCCTGCGCTGGCGGCTGATCGTCAGCGAGGAGCTGGCCCGTTCGGGCAGCGGGGGGCTGCTGGCCAGCCTGTTTTCCCACAACATCGGGCTGCCGCCCATCGTGGCCCAGGGCTCACCGCAACTGCAGCAGCGCGTGGTGCCCCCGGTGCTGGCCGGCGAGAAGATCGCCGCGCTGGCCATCACCGAACCCTCGGGCGGATCTGATGTCGCGCGGGTCAAGACACACGCGGTGCTGGAGGGCGACCACTGGGTGATCCGCGGCGAGAAGACCTTCATCACCAGCGGCCTGCGCGCCGATTGGCTGACGGTGGCCGTGCGCACCGGTGGGCCGGGTGCGGCGGGCTTGTCGCTGATGGCGGTGCCGGGTGATGCCGTCGGGCTGCACCGCACACCGCTGAAGAAGATGGGCTGGTGGTGCAGCGACACCGCCACGCTCCACTTTGACGCGGTGCGGGTGCCGGCGGCCAACCTGATCGGCGAGCCGGGTTCTGGCTTTCGCCAGATCATGGGCAACTTCAACGGCGAACGCCTGCTGCTGGCGGCCGGCTCGCTGGCCTTTGCCGAGGTCTGCTACGAGGACGCGCTGGATTGGGCGCGTCAGCGCGAAACCTTTGGGGTTCGTCTGGTGGAGCACCAGGTCATCCGCCACAAGCTGATGGACATGCGCATGCACCTGCGCGCCACGCGGGCCCTGCTCAGCGAGGTGGTGCAGCTGCACGACGACACGCCGCCCGGCGTGCCCTTGGCGCCGGAGGTGGTGGCCGACATCTGCCTGCTGAAGAATCAGGCCACGCAGACCCTGCAGTTCTGCGCCGACCAGGCGGTGCAGATTCTGGGCGGCATGGGCTTCATGCGCGGCACACGCTGCGAGCGCATCTACCGCGAGGTCAAGGTGATGACGATCGGCGGCGGTACCGAGGAGATCATGAAGGAGCTGGCCGCGCGGCAGCTGGGCTGAGCCTGCCATGGCCGCGCCGCGCGCCACGACAAGTGCGCGTGGCCATTCGCTGGTGGTTGAAGCCCGACCGGCCTGCTGTCCGTGCAACACCGCTGACCTGGCTCCTGGGCCACGCTGAACCTTTGTAGTCCTGCGTCGTGGGCCAACCTGAAGCAGTTTGCCGCCGATGACAGCCGACACCGACGCCAACCCCGATCACCTCGCCGTTGGACCGAGCGGACACGCGCCCAGTGGATGGCCATCAGTAGCCTGGCGCAGCGCAATGGGCTCGGCGACGTGGTCGCTGATGGGTGCCTACGCGGTGGGGAAGGTGTATGCGCGGACGGGCGACACCTGCCCCAGGCGGTACCCCTGCTGGAGACCGCCATGCGCGATGTCGCGCCGGCCGATGGGAGCCGTGCCACGCTGGACAGGGCACTGGTCAACGCCCGGGAGGCAGCCGAGCGGCTCAAGCAGCAGGAACACCCGGCCTTCATCACGCCGATCCGCGGCAAACTCGGCGAGGTGCTGCTGCACCTGGGCGACTGGTACGAGGCCCGCCCCTGCCTGGAACGTTCGTTGGCCACGGCCCAGGCGGCAGTGCAGCAGGGGCAGCGCCGAGCCACGCACCACGCCCTGACGGGCTTGTCCAACCGGCTGCAGCTGACGCTGCAATCGCCCAGCCTGCGGCCCGACGACGCACTGGCCGTGCGCCTGGGTGGCGAGGAGTGTGTGCTGTTGCTCAGGGCTGGCGGGTGACGCACCCCTGGAGCAGGTTCTTCAATCGGCCGATGCTGCGCTCTAACGGGCCAAGCGGGCCGGTCGCAACTGTGTGCTGGCCGCGGCCACGCCCGCTGGCGGTTAGCGAAAGCCGGCGAGCACCCTGTCCATGGCCATCAGGAAGGGTTGCTGCATCAGGGGCAGCGTCAGCAGCATCCCCACCAGCCCCACCCCCAGCGTGATCGGAAAACCCACGGCAAAGACGTTGATCTGCGGCGCCACGCGGCTGATCAGCCCAAGCACCAGGTTGATGAAGAGCAGCATCGCGACCAGCGGCAGCGCAATCCACAGGCCGGTGGCGAAGATTTCCGCGGCCCATTGGTGAGGCAACGCGCGTCTGACAAAGGCAAACGGTTCTGGTGCCACGGGGAAGGCCTTGAAGCTGTCCACCAGCGCGGCGATCACCAGCAGGTGGCCGTTGATGACCACAAACAGCCAGCTGATCATGGTGCCGAAAAAGCGCGCCGTGGCCGTGCCCTGGCTGGCCGAGAGCGGGTCGAAGAAGCCCGCAAAGTTCAGGCCCATCTGCAGCCCCACCAGTTCACCGGCCAGTTCCACCGCCGCAAACAGTACCCGCACGGCAAAGCCCAGCGACAAGCCGATGACGAGTTGCTGCACCACCAGCACAAAGGCCAGGTGGGAATCGAGCGCGACGGCCGGCATCGGCGGCAGCGAGGCCTGTGACGCCAGGGCGATGAAGAAGGCCAGGCCGATGCGCACCCGTGCCGGCACGTTGCGCGCGCCCAGCACGGGCATCGCCGTGAACAGCGCCAGGGCACGCAGGAAGGGCCACAGCACCGGGCTCACCCAGGCCAGCAGCTGCGCTTCGCTGATGCTGATCATGGCCGGGTCAGGGTGGGGTCAGAGTGGGGTCAAGGGGGCTTCAGCCCACCGCACCGGGTATGGCCAGCAGGGTTTCGCGCAGGTAATCCACCAAGGCGCCCATCATCCACGGGCCCATGATGGCCAGCACCGCCACCGCGGCCACGATCTTGGGCACAAAGCTCAGCGTGGCCTCGTTGATCTGCGTGGCCGCCTGGAACACGCTCACCACCAGGCCCACCACCAGCACCGTCAGCAGCAGCGGCGCCGAGACCTTCAGCAGCAGGAACAGGCCGTTCTGGCCGGCGGTGAGCACCGCTTGTGCGTCCATGGGGTTCTCTCAGGGGTTGTGGGCTAACGGACAAAACTGGCAGCCAACGAGCCGAGCAGCAGGTTCCAGCCATCGGCCAGCACAAACAGCATCAGCTTGAACGGCAGCGCCACCAGCACCGGGCTGAGCATCATCATGCCCAGGCTCATCAGCACGCTGGCCACGATCATGTCGATGACCAGGAAGGGAATGAAGATCAGAAAGCCGATCTGAAACGCGCTCTTGAGCTCGCTGGTGACAAAGGCGGGCACCAGCACGCGCAGCGGCACGGCCTCGCCCTGGGTGCCTTCGGGCAGCTTGGCCAGCTTGGCAAACAGTTCCACGTCGCTCTGCCGTGTCTGCTTGAGCATGAACTCGCGCATCGGCTTCTCGCCGCGGGTGAGGGCCTCGGTGAAGCTGATCTCGTTTTTCGAGAAGGGCTCGTAGGCCTCGGTGTAGACCCTGTCGAGCGTGGGTGACATCACGAAGAAGGTCAGGAACAGGCTCATGCCGACGATGACCTGATTGGGCGGTGCCGCCGGTGTGCCCAGTGCCTGGCGCAGCAGTGAGAGCACGATGACGATGCGCGTGAAGGCGGTCATCAGCAGCATCACCGCCGGCAGGAAGCTCAGGGCGGTGAAGAACAGCAGGGTCTGGATGGGCACCGAGTAGTTGGTGCCGCCCGGGCCTTGGGCCACCATCAGGGGCAGGCCAGCGCCGCCCGGCGCGGCTGGTGTCTGGGCCCACAGCGTGCCTGGCATCAGCCACAGCAGCCCGCCCAGCAGGAGTACCCAGGCCCAGGGGCGTACTTCAGGTAGCGCACGGGCGTTCACGACGGGTCGCTCCGCACCGGCAGCGTGGCCAAGGTGGCGCCGGTGCTGGAAGGTGTGGGGGTGGGTGTCGCCGCCGGGCCGCCAGGCGCCTGCGCGTCGGGTGGCAGCATGCAGTGGAGCGTCTGGATGCTGCTGGGCGTCACGCCCAGCACCAGCCATCGCCGTTCGCTGCCGGTGCCCACTTCCACGGTGACGATGCGCTGAGAGGCGGACAGCGGCAACACTGCCACGCTCTTGAGCGCCTGCCCCTGGCCCGAGCCACCCAGCGGCGTGCGCTTGAGCAGCCACAGCGCCACCGGGATCATGGCCACCACCAGCGCAAAGCTCAGCAGTGGCGTGAGTGAACCGTCAGGCATGTGTGTCTCTCAGGCCCCATCAGCCGCGGCTCAGGCGCCGCATGCGTTCGCTGGGCGTGACGATGTCGGTGAGCCGGATACCGAACTTGTCGTTGACCACCACCACCTCGCCCTGGGCGATCAGGTAGCCGTTGACCAGCACGTCCATCGGCTCACCGGCCAGTGCGTCCAGTTCCACGACAGAGCCCTGGGCCAGCTGGAGGATGTTCTTGATGGGGATCTTGGTACGCCCCAGTTCAACCGTCAGCTGAACCGGGATGTCCAGGATCATGTTCAGGTCGTTCTCGACCCCAAGCCCCCCGCCGGGCGACGAGAGGTTCTGGAAGCTCGCCGGGCTGACCTGCGGCGCGCTTGCCAAGGTACCGCCAAAGGCATCGCCACCCCCACCGCCACTGCCGGCTGACTTGCTTTCCTCCAGCGCGGCCGCCCATTCGGCGGCCATCGCATCCTGTTCGTTGTTCTCATCGGCCATGTGTGTCTCCCAGCCAGCCCAGCGTCGGGCCGGTCAGAACCTTGTCGATCTTGATGGCATAACGCCCGTTGTGCGTCCCATACTGGCCGCTGAAGACGGGCACCCCGTCGATCTTGGTTTCGATGGTCTTTTCCATGTCCAGCTCGATGAAGTCGCCAGGCTTGAAGGCCAGCAGCTGCTCCACCGTGGCCGGCGCCTTGGCCAGCTCGGCAATGAGCTCCACCTGCGCATCCTGGATCTGGTTCTTCATCAGGTTGACCCAGCGGCGATCGGGCTCTGATGAATCGCCCACCATGGCCGAATACAGGGTGTCGCGGATAGGCTCCAGCGTGGAGTAGGGGATGCAGATGTAGACGGTGCCGCTGGTCTCTCCGATCTCCAGCGTGAAGCCGGTGGACACCACGATCTCGCTGGGTGTGGCCACGTTGGCAAACTGCGGCTGCATTTCCGAGCGCTGGTACTCGAGTTCCAGCGGGTAGATGCCGTGCCAGGCCCTCTTGTATTCGGCGCTGATCACCTCCACCACCCGCAAGATCACGCGCTGCTCGGTGGGCGAAAAGTCACGCCCTTCGATGCGTGTGTGGAACTTGCCTGCGCCACCGAACAGGGCGTCGATCGCCGCGAAGATGACACTCGGGTCACACACCACCAGGCCTGAGCCGCGCAGCGGCTTGACCGAGACGATGTTGAAGTTGGTCGGCACCACGATCTCGCGCAGGAAGGCGCTGAACTTGTTTACCTTGATGCCGCCGATGCTCACCTCAGGGCTGCGCCTGATCAGGTTGAACAGCCCCACACGCAGATTGCGCGCAAAGCGTTCATTGATGATCTCCATCGTGGGCATGCGCCCACGGACGATCCGTTCTTGGTTGGCCAGGTCGTAGTCGCGGATGCCCCCGGTGGGCGTTTCCTCGGTCTCGAGCTTCTGGCTCTCGCCGGTGATGCCCTGCAGCAGGGCATCTACTTCGTCCTGGGAAAGAATTTGCTGGTTCATCGTGTGGGCATCACGGGCTCAACAAGGGCCGGCGGGAGCGATTCCCAGGACGTCACTGGATGATGAAGTTGGAGAAGTGGACGGCGGTGATGGGCAGCCCCACCGGCGAGCGCTTGCGCGTCTTCTTGGTCTTGCCGTCGTCCTGTTCCTCGACCTTGACGCCGAGTGCGCGTGAGGCTTCTTCCTGGATCTCCTCAGCCAGCTTGACCTTGCCCGCGTGGTCCATCAGCTCGGCGGCTGTCTTGTGCGACAGCAGCAGCAGAATGTTGTTGCGAATGACTGGCATAAAGGCCTTGATCACGTCGGCCTGCTTTGGGTCATCGATCTCAAGGGCCACGCCGATCTGCGCATAGCGTTCCGCATCGCGGTCGGCCAGGTTGACGGTGAAGGGGTCCAGCGGCACGAAGGTGGGCGTCGTCTTCGGGTCGCGCACCGGGGCCGTGGCGGCCGTGGCTTCCTTTTTGGCGGGCTTGCCGCCGGCTTCTTCCTCGGCAGCAGCGGCTTCGGCGGCGGCCTTGCTCTTCATCATCATGAAGACGGCAGCGCCGCCACCCAGCAGCAGCACCAGCACCACTGCACCGATGACGATGAGCAGTCTTTTCTTCCCACCCTTCGGGGCGGCTTTCGGGTCGGCGGCCTTGGCGGCTGACATGAGGGCTCCTAGCGTTGGTCAGAGGGCTGCACAGCCATTTCTGGCTGTGCCGGCCAACGTCCACATTGAGCCCCATTCTTGAGGGCGCCAGGTGCTTCGGAAGCGGGGAAAAGCGGCGCCTTTTCCGAAAAACTGCGCACCGGGCCGTGCGCAGCCGCGCCGCGCTCAGGCGAAGAGGTCGACCAGACCCTGGCGACGTGCTGGCGCCAGGGGTTGCAGGCCGGCGGCCGTCCCGGAAACCGCCCCCGTGCTGCCGGGGCGCTGACCGGGCTCGGCAGCCGCCTCTCGTCCGGGCCGGTCTTGCGGCTGCTGGAAGACGCCACCTCCGGCGAGTGTGAAGCCCGCTTCGCGCAGTGCGCTGGCCAGTGAAGGCAGTGATTGCTCCAGCACTTGGCGGGTGACTGAGGCCTCTGACGTCAGTTCCACCCGGACCTGCGCGCCTTCCATCGTCAGCTGCACCGATACGGGCCCCAGGTCGGCCGGGTGAACGTCCAGCTGGGCGCGCTCCAGTCCGTCGCGCGCCATCCAGGCAATGCGGGTGCCCAGCGCCGCCGCAAAGGCAGGGTTGTCCACAGCGGGCTCCAGCGTGTCGCGCAGGAGCTCGGTGCCGGCGCCGGTACTGGCGGCGGTGCTCGTGCCAGGCAGCGGGCCGCGCAGCTCGCTGCCTGCCAGTCCCGGCATACCAGGCATCGGGGTTGGGACGCCCAGGCTGCCGAGCTCTGTCACCATGGGTTGTTCACCCGCACCCGCCGTGCCGAAGGTCGCGCTGGCAGCGCGTTCGGCCAGTGCCTCGGCCTGCGCGGCCACCGGCGACATCTGCGCCAGGATGGCTGACCAGCCTGCGCCGGGGAGTGGGCCTGCAGGCCCGGCATGTCCTGCCTGTCGCCCCGACGCCATGCCCGCACCGGTGGCGGCGGGGGTGTCTTGGCCTGCGCCGGCCAGCGCGTTGTCCGCGTCTGGGTACGACGAGGGTTCAGCGGTGCGCCATGCACCGGCAGGGCTGGCAGACTGCTCAGCGGGCATGGCGTTGGCTGCACTGGTTGAAAGGCTCGTCGTGCCCACGCCAGCCTCGTCAACCACACCAGCCTCGTCAGCCTCGTCAGCCACTCCAGCCACTCCAGCCACTCCAGCCACTCCAGCCACTCCAGCCAATCCAACCCCGCCAGCCCCGCCAGCCAATCCAACCCCGCCAGCCACGCCAGCCACGCCAGCCACGCCAGCCAATCCAACCCCGCCAACCCCGCCAGCCACGCCAGCCACGTCGACTGCATGCTCGGCCCCCGGTTCGGCGTGGTTGCGCCCGGAGGCGGCGGCCGTCGCCGGCGGCTGCACCAGCACGGCCAAGGGTTCCGGGGCCGCGGTCGGCTGGAGGGGGTTGCCGGCGGGTGTCTCCCGCAAGCGGTCGCGCTCAGTGGGCTCGCGTGTGGTGTCGGCAGGGTTGATGCGGCCAGAAGTGGCGTCAGCCACTGCCCTTGCCTCGTCCGCGTGGCTCTTCTGTGCCGCGTTGGCCGGCAGCACCCCGCCCGTTCGGGCCAGGGCATCGTGTCTGAAGGCAGTGCCGGCGGTGCTGCCTTGGACCTCACCCACCGTGCCTTCTCGCATGGGCGCCGGACCGTCCGGCCGGTTGGCCGCTGCTGCAGTGGCATCCATCCGCAAGCGATGACGCGCCGCCAGACGCGAGTGCCGGGCGCTTTGCTCCGTCGTGTTGTGCTCGGTACTGGCAGTGTCCGACGGTGGGACGCTGGCGGCGGGCTCACGCTGGCGCGCGGCATCGTGTTCGGTGGCAGGCTCTCGCGGTGCGGGCTGGCGCGCGTTGCGCAGGGCGTCTTCGAATCGCCGATCAGGGTTGGCGCCGGGCTGCACCGCGGGGGCGGGTGAGGCATTGTTGGCCAACAGCGCGGACGGCGAGCCAAAGGCGGAGTTGGTCAAGGTGTTCAAAGCGGCCATGGTGTGCTGTCCTCAGTCTTTGGGGTGTCGTCGGTGCGCGGCGTGCGGCGCGCCTGTGCGCCGGCCCGCTCGTCGTCTTCTCGCTGCTGCAGGCGCTCAGCCCTCAGGCGCAGCGAAGACTCGCGGCGTTCGATGAGCTTGTCCAGCACGCTCAGGCGCATCTGGGCGGCCGTCAGCCGTGTGCGGCACTGCCCGGCGTGTTCACTTGCCTGGACGCTCACACTGCCAAACTGGTCCAACGCCTCGTCCAGCCGCCGCGTGAAACCCTGGACGATGGCGAGCTGCTCGGCGCCCAGCGGGCGGCCTTGCAGCAGGCCGTGGCGCTGCTGGGTGTCCGCGCGGTAGTGGCTGAGTGTCTGCCCCTGCGCCAAGGTCTGCGCGAGGCGCCGTTCGGCCTGCTGCAGCGCCTGCTGCGCCTCGTCGCGCTGGCGCTGCTGCAGCTCGCGGGCGGTGTACAGGGCGTGCAGGGGGTGGGCCATGGGGGTGTGCTCCGCGGGTGGGCTGCAGGCAGATCAGCGTGGGGTTGCCAGCTGCTGCAGGCGTTGCTGGCTCTGCACGAGGCTGGCCCGTTCGTGCATGCCTTGCTGCAGGTAGTCGCGGATGGCGCCGTCGTTGCCGATGGCGGCGTCCAGTTCAGGGTCACTGCCCTGCACATAGGCGCCTACCTGGATGAGGTCGCGTGCCCGGCTCAGCTGGGCCATCTGGCGCCGGATGCGGCGCGCGGCCAGTTGTTGCTCGGCGGTGGTCACCTGCACCATCACCCGCGAGATGCTGCGTTCGATGTCGATGGCCGGAAAGTGGCCGGCTTCGGCCAGTTCACGCGACAGCACGATGTGGCCGTCGAGGATGCCCCGTGCGGCGTCGGCGATCGGGTCCTGCTGGTCGTCGCCTTCACTGAGCACGGTGTAGAAGGCGGTGATCGAGCCCTGGCCCTTCAGGCCGTTGCCCGAGCGTTCCACCAGTTGGGGTAGCTTGGCAAAGCAGCTGGGAGGGTAGCCCTTGGTGGCCGGGGGCTCGCCGATGGCCAGGGCGATCTCGCGCTGCGCCATGGCGTAGCGGGTGAGGCTGTCCATCAGCAGCAGCACATGCTGGTTCTGGTCTCGGAAATGTTCGGCGATGGCGGTGGCGTAGTGCGCGCCCTGCAGGCGCAGCAGCGGAGGGGCATCGGCCGGCGCGGCCACCACCACGCTGCGCTGCAGCCCCTCGGCCCCCAGGATGTCCTCGATGAATTCCTTGACCTCGCGCCCGCGTTCGCCCACCAGCCCGACGACGATGACATCGGCCTGGGTGTAGCGCGCCATCATGCCCAGCAGCACCGACTTGCCCACACCCGTGCCGGCAAACAGGCCGATGCGCTGGCCGCGTCCCACACTCAGCAGTCCGTTGATGGCGCGCACGCCGGTGTCCAGCGGCTGGCGGATGGGTTCGCGCTCCATCGCGTTGATGGGGCGGCGGTGCATGGGCTCTTCATGGGTGTCCTGCAATTCGCCCAGGTGGTCCAGCGGGTGGCCCAGCGGGTCGATCACCCGGCCCAGCAAGCCGTGGCCCATGGGCAGGTGCAGGCCCTGGTCTTCCAGACGACGCCAGGGGTGCGAGGCCATGCCAAACCGTGGCGGCAGTGCACGCCGGCAATGCGGCAACACCCACGCACCCGGCGCCAGGCCATGCAGGTGTGCCGTGGGCATCAGGTAGGTGCGGTCACCGTGGAAGCCAACCACCTCGGCCGTGGCGGCGGGCCTGCCAGGCGCGTGGATCTCACACAGGGTGCCCATGGCCGCGCGCACGCCGACGGCCTCGAGCACCAGCCCGGTGATGCGCACCAGCTTGCCGCGCTGCTCCAGCGGCTGGGGGGTCTGCGCAAAGCGTGGCAGGGCCTGCAGGAAGCCTTGCCAACGTTGCTGACGGCTGGCGGCCGACTGGGCGTGGTCGGTATTCATGGGGTGATGGGCGCTGCCGCGTCGATGCCATCGTCTGACCAGGGCAGCTGGCTGCCCAGCCCCAACGCAGCGGCTGTCCAGCGTGTACCCAGCCGAGCGTCCACCTGGGCGATGTCGGCCTGTACCAGGCAGCCGCCCCGCTGTACCTGACTGTCCGCCTGCAGGTGCGCGCCACGCGACTGCAGCCATTCGCCGAGGGCCGCGCGCACGAGCGCCTCGTCCTGCGGGTGCACCTGCAGCTCGATGCGGCGCGCGCTGCCCGCCACGCACAGTACGGCCTCGCGGGCCATGTCCAGCACGTGTTCGGGCTTGATCTGCAGCTCAGCGTGCAGCACGCTGCGCGCCAGCAGCACGGCGGCCCTGGCGAGGCTGTCGGCCATCGCCGGTTCCAGCCCCGACCACTGCGCGTCCAGCTGTTGGCAGAAGGCCTGGGTGCGCTGTTCCCACTGCGCCTGCATCTGCTCGGCGTGTGAGCGCTTGAAGCTCTCCAGCGCGCTCATGCCGTCTCGATACCCGTCCTCGTAGCCCTCCTTGCGGCCCTGGGCGATGCGTTGTTGCCAAACGTCTTCGCCGATCTCTTCCTTGGGCTCCTGGGCGCTCCAGCCGGCGGTCCGAGGCAGTGCGGCGGGATCGCCCAGCGCGCCGGGCTGCCAGCTGGCATAACCTTGCAGTTCCTCAGCCGGGATGATGCGCGAGTAGTTGCCCGAGGCCTTGGAGCCGGGCGGTGCCGGGATGTTTGGCCATTCGGCGGGAGGGGGTCTGGCCATGGGGTTGGCGTGCGCGTGTTCAGACGAATTGGTCGTCGCCGCCCGAGGACAGCTGGATCGTGCCCTCGTCCATCAGGCGACGGACAACCTTCAGCATCTCCTTCTGCTGCTCTTCCACTTCGGACAGGCGTACCGGCCCGCGTGACTCGAGGTCTTCGCGCAGCGTCTCCGCCGCCCGGCTCGACATGTTCTTGAAGACCTTTTCGCGCATCTCCGGCGTGGCACCCTTGAGCGCGATCACCAGCGACTCGGTCTGCACTTCCTTGAGCAGGGCCTGGATGCCCTTGTCGTCCAGCTTGTCCAGGTCGTCGAAGGTGAACATGCTGTCGGTGATCTTCTGCGCCAGGTCGGCATCGGCTTCTCGCACGTAGTCGATCACCGAGGTCTCGATGGCGCTGCCCATCATGTTGAGGATGTCCGCGGCGGGCTTGATGCCGCCCAGCGACGCCTTGCGCGAGCGCTCGCCGCCGGCGAGCACCTTGCTCAGCACCTCATTGAGATCCTTCAGCGCGGCGGGCTGGATGCCATCCAGCGTGGCCACGCGGATCATGACCTCGTTGCGCTGGCGTTCGGTGAACTGCTTGAGGATGTCGGCGGCCTGGTCGCTCTCCAGGTGCACGACGATGGCGGCCACGATCTGCGGGTGTTCGTTGCGCAGTAGTTCGGCCACGCTTTGTGCGTCCATCCACTTCAGGCTTTCGATGCCCGAGACATCGCTGCCCTGCAGAATGCGGTCGATCAGCAGGTTGGCCTTGTCGTTGCCCAAGGCCTTGCGCAGCACCGACTTGACGTACTCGTCGGTGTCGGCCACCAGCATGCTCTCGGATTCCGCCATCGCGATGAACTTGTCGAGCACGCCCGTAAAGCGTTCGCGCGACACCGCCTTCATCTTGGCGATGGTCTCGCCCAGCCGTTGCACTTCCTTGGGCTGCAGATGCTTGAAGACCTCGGCGGCCTCTTCTTCGCCCAAACTCATCAACAGGATGGCGGCCTCTTCCAGGCCGTTGTCGTCGAAGCTGGTGTTTTCCTTGGCCATGCTGGTGGTGACCGGTCAGGTCGCTTTTTCCTCGGCGCCGGACATCAGGCCACGCACGATGTTGGCCACCGCCGCCGGGTTCTGCTTGGCCATGTTGCGGGCCCGCTCGAGGGAGTCGCCACCCAGCATCTGCGGGCCCTCCAGGGCGGCCGGCATCTTCAGTTCAGCGTCGGGCAGCGGCGTGACGTCGTCGACCATCGTGCTCAGCTGTGTGCCAGGCTCCGGCTTCTCGGGTTTGGGCGATGGTGCGTTCAGCGCCTTCAGCGCCGGCCGGACCATGGTCATGACGATCAGCAGTGCGATGAAACCCAGGCCCGCCGGAATGGCGGCTGCGCGCAGGATGTCCACCAGCCATGGCTGCTGCCACAGCGGCGTCTCGCTGGCCTTGGGCGCCTCGTCAGCCTTGAACGGCGTGTTGATCACCTTGACGGTGTCGCCACGCTCCTTGCTGAAGCCGATGCCTTGCTCCACCAGGGCGGTGAGCTTCTGGATTTCCGGCTCGGTCAGTGGGGCGGAGCTGGGTTTGCCCTTGCCGTCGGACACACTGCGGTGGTTGACCACCACGGCCGCCGACAGGCGCTTGACCGTACCTGTGGCGGTGCGGGTGGTGCGATGGGTCTTGTCCACCTCAAACTGCGTGGTGGCGTCTCGGCGCGTCTGGCCGGCTCCGCCGGGCTGGGTGGGCTGCAGCCGCTGGCCCTGGCCGTTGACCGGCGCTGAGGCCGGCACCGGCGGCTGGTTGGTCTGCGCGCCGGGCACACCGGTGGGGGGCGTGGGCTGGTTGCCAGTGGATTCGGACGTTTGCTGTGTACGCACGGCGGCGGGCTCGGAACCCTGGTTGGGCCGGTATTGCTCGCTGACCTGCATGGACTCCGAGAAATCCACCTCGGCGGTCACACTGGCGCGCAGGTTTTCGCGCCCGACCACCGGTTCCAGCAGTTCCATCACACGGCGTTGCAGCGTGCCCTCGATCTGCGACACGTACTTCAGTTGTTGGGCGTCCAGCCCGAGCGCGTTCTGGCCGTCCTGCTGAGTCAGCAGCGCCCCGTTGCCGTCCACCACGCTGACCGCCTTGGGCGAGAGTTCCGGCACGCTGGCCGAGACCAGGTGCACGATACCTGCGAGCTGCGACGCGTCCAGCGTGCGGCCCGGGTGCAGGTTCACGACGACGGACGCAGACGGCTTCTGCTGTTCGCGGAAGAAGCCGCTGGTGGCAGGAATCGCCAGCATCACACGGGCGTTCTGCACCGCATTCAGGCTGGCGATGGTGCGCGTGAGCTCACCTTCCAGCGCGCGCTTGATGGCCACGTTCTCGCCGGCCTGTGTCTGGCCGAACTTGGGAGTGTCCAGCAGCTCATAGCCACCGGTGTTGGCCTTGGGCAGGCCCAGCGTACCCAGGCGCATGCGCACGTCGTGTACTTGGGAGGCGGGCACCAGGATGGCGCTGCCGCCATCGCTGTGGCGGTAGGGCACGTTCATCTGGTTGAGCTGGGCGATGATGGCGCCGCCGTCCTTGTCGGACACGCCGGCGAACAGCACCTTGTAGTCGCTCTTGTTGCCGCTGAAGAGCAGCGCGATGGCCAGTGCAGCCAGCGCGGCTGTACCGAGCGCCAGCATGATCAGCGGCCGCAACGGCAGGGCCGCGAGCTTCGCGCCAAGGGTGGCGGACGCGGGGACGGCGCTGGCAGTGTTGGCGGCAGTGGTCAGTTCGTTGGCCATGGTTGCCCGGGAAAGGCGGTGTTTTCGGCGCTTTTCCCGCTGAATCCGTGCGGTTCACGGGCTCAGGCGGGCGCCGCCCACGGTCGGTGGGTCGGACGATTGTTTGGCAGCTGTAGCGCGGGCCAGGGCTGGAGAAAGCGAGCAAAGCCTGCACAGTTCGCTCCATCGTTTGTCACGCTTGGCGCCTACAGTTCTGGGCATGCACTGAAGGTGCACGCTGGCCCGTGGAGTGGATGCCGATTCGCCCATCACGCACCCAGCTGGCACCCCTGTCTTGAGGAGCTGACGATGGACGTGAAGCTCAAACCCTTTGACTTTGCGCAGGCCGTGGCGAAGGCGGGCTTGCGCACCGACGGCACGCCGCTGAAGGCGCCCACGCTGCCGGTCGCTGATGATGCCGGGAGCTTTCGCACGGCGATGTCGTCGGCGCTGCAGCGTGTGAGCCAGTCGCAGCTGGAATCGGCCCGCATGCAGCGCGAGGTGCAGCTGGACAACCCGACGGTGTCACTGGAAGAGACCATGGTGGCGATGACACGCGCCAACCTGGGCTTCACCGCGGCGGTGCAAGTGCGCAACCGGCTGGTGCAGGCTTATACCGACATCATGAACATGCAGGTTTGAGGTTTCGCGAGGTCGAGGCCGGGCCCGGGGGTGTGGGTGGGTCAGGCCGCTCGCCCCGCTGCGCGGGGTTCCTTGCGGTGCTCGGTGGGCGGGGCTGGGCGGCACAACTCG
>JAJTDE010000304.1 GCA_021298085.1 Rubrivivax sp. | reverse complement strand
TGGATCCAAAGCGAATCCGAGGCCACTTCGCCTTAAGGGCCTGCATCCGGCCCACCTGCTCCTTGCCCAAGTCACCAAGCGAGCGTTGAATACCGGTCGGTCCACGCTGCGGGCGAGCCGCTGTGTGGGCTAAAGCTTGAACGTCACGCTCACCGGGTTGCTGCCTACATGCGACTCGTAGGTGGCGGCGCCGCAATAGATGAACGGGGCTGCCTTGCCGCCGTCCAACTTCATCTCTCGCACGAAGAGATGGATGGCGATGCCCTTTGCTGCGTGGTCGATGATCTCCTGTCCCCGTTTGCTGGCCGGCGTGGTGGCGTTCTGGCTCTGCCAATGAAAGGTGTGCTCATCGATCCAGTGATCGTGATACCGATGCGCCTGGGCTTTTCCTTGCTTGTTCAAGGTCACCAGCAGGACGTGCACCTTCTTGTCGTTGAGCACGACATGTCCCACGTTCCAACTGCCCGGGTTGAATGACTCGCCGAACAGCGGCGGGATGTCCTCACGCGCGAAGGCCTGTCCGACGGCCAGATCAAGCGGGTCGACAACCGCTTTGAGGCGGGCCAGAGTGCGCATCTCGTCTGTCGATTGCAGGTCCTCGTAGGCAGGGTTGTTGGCTCTTAGCGTGTAGCTGCCATCCTTGGCCTTGGTGACCACGCGCAGCAGGTACTGGTTGTCACCGCCCACTTCGTCCTGGCGTTCGATGGCCATCACCGTGCCCGTGATCGACCCAGCGTTGCCGGGGCTGATCAATTCCAGCAGGAGGTAGTCGCCATCGCGGATGGGGTTCTTGCCGCCGTCCATCGAGTTGCCGGAAGCACGTGCGATGAAGTGGCGCGTCGCGTCCAGTTTGCCGTAGGCCGTGGGCAAGGTCCTGTGCTCCTCGGCATCCGTTCGTCCTGCGCGAAAGTGCCCACAAGCAATCTTCAGGTTCGGGAAGTAAGGCAACTCCACCTCCGCCCTAACCCTGGTCGCGAACGGGATGACATTCGAAGAATCGGAGCCCGCAGGGCGCCTCACCTCGTAGGCCGCAAGCCGGTAGGCCACCAGTTCCTGCAGCAGTCCAATCGCAGCCAAGCCGTCGCGTGTCAACAAGGGCTGAGCGAGCGAGAACCGATCATCCTCGACGCGAAAGAGTGCCTGTGTAGCCGCCGTGCGGGTGCCGCTGGCCCACGCCTTGATCGGGTTGTCACGCCAGTAGCGAATCCACTTGTCGTTGCGTCCGTCCGGCAACTGGGCGATAGTCTCCGGCAGATCGCCGAGCAAGGCGGGTCTGCGATGCAAGACTTCCCACGATCGCAGCGCAAGGTCTCCAACCGAAGGCGCCGTAACGAGCCCATCCATTTCCAGCCACGCTTCGAGCAGAACCATCTTGAAGCTCTTGGTCATGGATGTGACCTCCACCTCTCGCAGGGCTCCCCCTAGCGTGGTCGCGGCGTGGATCTCGTCGTCCGAGAGATCGCCCATGGTGTCGACGAGTTCGAACCAGCTGCCATGCTGCTGGCGCATGGCCTGGACGCTGGCACCGGCGCGGTAGAACTCCGCCAGCGTCGGGCGCCGCCCGAGGCTGCCGCGCAATGCTTCGTACTCCTTCTGGGTGCCCGCACTGTCCAGTGACTTCAGGAATTCGATGATCTTCAGGTCGTAATTGACGTAGCACCCATCGGGCAGCTCCAGTCGTCCCTGTTCGGCCTGGCGCGCGAAGGCGGCGAGGGCCTTGTAGGTGGCACCCACGCCGAAGAGAGCTTGCGGCTTCTGAAGGCAGCTCTGGTGATTGCCGATGAAGTCGAGAACGACGAGGTGCTGTTTCTCGCCGCTGAGGCGCAGACCGCGGCCGAGTTGCTGAAGGAAGAGGATCTTCGACTCGGTCGGCCGCAGCATCATCACCGTGTCGATGCCGGGGAGGTCGACGCCTTCGTTGAACAGGTCGACCGAGAAGATGACACTGAGTTGACCTTCACGAAGCTGATCCAGGGCTTGCGTGCGACCCAGTGCAGAGCCCGCATACACCGCAGCCGCGGCAATGCCGGCCTTCTGAAACTGCGACGCCATGTACTCGGAATGACGGGTGGACACGCAGAAGGCCAGGGTGCGCTTCTGCGCCCTCGCGCGCCACTCCCTTAGTGCATGCCTGGCGCGCGCCAGTGTCGCGAGCTTGTTCGACAACTGCTCCGGGTCGAACCGTCCGTTGCGCCAGGGCACCTCCCGGTAGTCGACCGACTCATCCAGAACGCCGTGGTAATGGAAGGGCGCCAGCAGCTTGGCCTCGATGCCGTCGAAGAGATTGCGCGTGAAGACCAAGTTGTCGTCACACAAGGACAGGATGTCGGACTGGTCGGTTCGGTCTGGGGTGGCTGTCAGCCCGAGCAGAAACGCTGGCGCGAAGTGTCCGAGCAGACGGCGGTAGGTGGCGGCGGCCGCATGATGAAACTCATCGATCACGACATAGTCGAAGTGCTGCGGCGCAAAGCGCTCAAGATGCGTGGCCCTCGCCAGTGTCTGCACAGACGCGCACAGCACGTCTACTTCGGCGTCCTTGCTTTGACCGCTGTACAGCCCAACCCGGCTCTTGGGCCGGATCCGGATGAACGTCTGCGCCGCCTGGCTCAGGATCTCTTCACGATGGGCCACGAACAGAACACGGCGCGCACCCATCAGGGTGGAGTCGAAGGCGGCGAGCCACGTTTTGCCCAGGCCCGTGGCCAGCACCACCAGGCCGCGCCGATAGCCGGTGTCTCTCGAGCCGGCGAGCGCCTCCAAAGCTTCAAGTTGCACTGACGTGGGTTGCGGCGGTGGATCCTGCTCCTGAATCCCGGTAGCCATCGCAAGTGGCGGGAGCACGCGGCGCCGCTCGTAGCTCTCGATCCAGCTATCAGTCAACCTGAGCGTACGCGGATGCTCGAACAGCTCGGCAAAGC
>JAJTDE010000140.1 GCA_021298085.1 Rubrivivax sp. | reverse complement strand
CGCCGCAGCCGGCATCGCACATTGAGGGGCCAGCGGCGATGATGCGATTGACCTGCCCCCTGTGCGGCCCGCGTGCCGAGAACGAGTTCCACTGCGGCGGCACCACCGGCATCGCACGGCCGCCGCTCGATTGCAGCGACGAAACCTGGGGTACCTACCTCTACTTTCGCGACAACCCCAAGGGCGATCACGCCGAGCGTTGGCGCCACACCTACGGCTGTGGCCTGTGGTTCAACGTGCTGCGCGACACCGTCACGCACGAGATCAAGGCGGTGTACGGCATCACGGAAGCGCGCCCAGGAGAGTCGTCATGAGCGGCTACCGCCTGCCCTCACCCCAGGGCGCCTGGATCGACCGGACCCGGAAGCTAAACTTTCAGTTCAACGGCCGCGAGGTTCCTGGCTTCGCCGGCGATACCGTGGCCTCGGCTCTGCTGGCCCATGGCGTCATGCACGTGGGCCGCAGCTTCAAGCTGCACCGGCCGCGCGGCATCTTCAGTTGCGGGGTGGAAGAGCCCACCGGCTTGGTCGACGTTGGCAGTGGCGGAGCCCGCACGCCCAATACGCGCGCCACGGACATCGCCGCTGTTGCCGGGTTGCAGGCCGCCACGGGCAACGCCTGGCCCAGCCTGGGCTTCGACCTCGCGGCCGTGAGCTCGCGCTTTGCATCGCTGATGCCGGCGGGCTTCTACTACAAGACCTTCATGTGGCCGCACTGGCACCGGTTCGAGCCCATGATCCGGCGCATGGCGGGGCTGGGGGTTGCCGCCGATGCGCCCGACCTGGACCGCTACGACCAGGTCTCGCGCCAGGTGCAGGTGTTGGTCGTGGGCGCTGGCGCAGCGGGTGTGCAGGCCGCACTGGCAGCTGCGCAGACCGGGCAGCAAGTGCTCCTGCTCGAAGGTGCGCCGCAGTTGGACCCGGCCTCAGCAGCACGCCTGCCGGAGCTGGCGCGGGCGGGTGTCGAGGTGATCACAGCCTGCACCGTGTTTGGCCTGTACGACCATCGTTTGGCGGCAGCGGTACAGACCGTGGCGGGGGCCGTGCGCGAACGGCTGTGGAAGATTCGCGCCGGTCGCATCATCCTGGCCACCGGCGCCTTCGAGCGTCCCCTGCTCTTTCCCGACAACGACCGGCCCGGCGTGATGTTGGCAAATGCCGTGCTGCGCTATGCGACCCACTACGGCGTGGCCTGCGGCCGCCACGTGGTGGTGACCACCGCCTGCGACAGCGGGTATCTCGCCGCACGTGGCTTGATGAGCGCCGGCGTCCACGTGGCGGCCATCGTTGACCACCGCAGCACGGCCGCCATCGAAGCACCGGCCGGCGTACCCGTGTTGCGCAGCAGCGCCATCGTCGCTGTGCAGGGTCGGCGTGCGGTGAAGGGGATTGAGGTGGCCGCCCACGGCGGCGGCGCGCTGCAGCATCTGGAGGCGGATTGCATTGCCAGCGCCGGGGGCTGGGCGCCGGCCGTCCACCTGCATTCGATGGCCGGTGGCACGCTGCGTTGGGTGGATCAGTGCGCGATGTTCGTGCCCGATCGCGCGGCGCCAGGCATTGACTCTGTCGGCGCCTGTGCCGGCGTATTCGACCCAGCGCGCGCCCTCGAGCACGCCACAGCCGTGGGCCGCGGCCACGCCGAACCGGCACCGGTGGGTGGCCTGGGCACGGTGGCCGCGAACAGCAGCCCTTCGGATGCCGCACTCGCGGCCCTGATGGCTGCAGGGCGCAGGCCCGGCAAGGTCTTCGTCGACCTGCAGAACGACGTCGCGGCCGATGACGTGGCCCTGGCCGCGCGCGAGAACTACCGCTCGGTCGAGCACCTCAAGCGCTACACGACCCTGGGCATGGCCACTGACCAAGGCAAGACCAGCAATGTCAATGCGCTGGTGCTGATGGGCCAGCACACCGGGCGCAGCCCCGGGCAGGTCGGCACGACGCGGTTTCGCCCGCCGTTCAAGCCGGTGACCTTGGCCACGCTCGCGGCGGGCCGCGTGGGCGCCCGCAGCAAGCCACTCAAGCACATGCCCGGCCACGCCTGGCACGAGGCACACAGTCCCGCCTGGGAAGAATTCGGTGGCTGGCAACGCCCGGCTGCCTATGCGCGCGATGGCGAGTCGCTCAACGCGGCGGCCGAGCGCGAGGCGCTGCACGTTCGCACCCACGTCGGCCTGTTCGAAGCTTCACCGCTGGGCAAGATCGAGCTGTACGGCCCTGATGCAGCAGCCTTTCTGGACCTGATGTACGTCGGCACGATGTCCACCCTGGCGGTGGGGCAGGCGCGCTACGGCCTGCTGCTTCGCGAAGACGGCATCCTCTTCGACGACGGCATCGTGGCGCGGCTGGGCGATCAGCACTATTGGGTCAACACCACCTCGGGCGGGGCCGAGCGGGTCGCACTGGCCTTCGAGGAGTGGTTGCAGTGCGAGTACGTGCACCACCAGGTGCTGGTGACACCCGTCACGTCGGCCTGGGGCAACGTCACTGTCGCCGGGCCGCAGGCCTGGGCCTTGCTGCAGGCCGCCGGGTTCGATGCCGCCCTGGCGCCTGGGGTGATGCGCCACATGACCTGTCGCGAGGTGACCCACACAGGCGTGGTGATGCGGGTCCTGCGCGCCAGCTTCAGCGGTGAACTCGGCTATGAGATCAACGTGCCTGCCCAGCACACGCAGGCGCTGCTCGAACACCTGTGGCAAGCGGGTCAGCCCTTCGGTGTCGCGCCCTATGGCGTGGAGGCGCTGATGATCCTGCGCACCGAAAAGGGTTACCTGCACGTGGGCGCCGACACCGATGGCACCACGTTTCCGGGTGACGTCGGCCTGGACCGCGGCATCGCCAAAAAGGGGGCCAACTTTGTCGGCCGCCGATCGCTGATGCGTCCGGTCGCGACGGATGCCGATCGCATGCAGCTCGTGGGCCTGCTGCCACAAGACCGCCGCAGCCGGCTGCCCGTTGGCGCGCACATCACGCCACATGCGCCGCCGGCGCCGATCGAAGGCTATGTCACGTCAAGCGTCTTCAGTCCCGTGCTGGGCCACCCCGTAGCGCTGGCCATGCTGGAGCGCGGTGGCCAACGCGTCGGGGAGCAGGTTACGGCCTATCACCTGGGGCGTCCGTTCGTTGCCGAAGTGGTGAAGACACCCTTCCTGGATGCCGCGGGGGAACGACTGAATGCCTGAGCAGCTGTTGTCTTCTAGGCCACTTGATGCTGCGTGGCAGGCCGCTTTGCCACCCGCTTCACCGACCCTCACCGTTTCCGTGGCCGACGGGCTGCGTGTGCTGGCGCTGCGCCACCTTGCGGGCGACGCCGCGGCCATCGATGAAGTGCTCACGGCACACAGCCTGCCTCCCTTGCCCGGGCCAGGCGCCTGCCTTGGCGATGACCCATGGCAGCTGTGGACGGGCCCGGCCGAGATGCTGTTGGTGACGTCGAACGGCCCACTGGCGGACGGCGTGCTGGCGGCGCTGCGGCCGGGTTGCCACCGCCTGGCCTGCGCGGTGGATCAGTCAGCCGGTTCGCTGGTGTTCGATATGCGCGGAGCGGGCCTGGACGACCTGCTCTCACGCCTGCTCGATGCGAGCGCCATCCCTGGACACGCGGGTCTGGGCGTGCGCGCAAGGCTCATGGACATCAGTGCCGTGATCTTGAGGGTTGGGCAAGACCGGGCCCTGCTCGTGGTTGACCGAGCACTGGGAGGCTATGCGGCTCAATGGATCGGCCATGCTTGGCATGCCGGTCCGGGCTGAGTGTGCACGCCCCATGCGGGTCGGGTCTGAAGAATGAGCGACCGCTTTGGATCCAGCCCGCAACCCGACGTTCGCAGAAGTCGTCTTGGCTCAGAGCGCGGGGTACGGGCAATCTGCGCGCGGCACCCAATTCTCCAGTTTGGGATCGATATCGGACGTTGTGAAGCCCTGGCGCGCTCTGTGAACCGCTGGGCCAGCGGCCTCTGAAAGACGTGCGCGTGCGTCAGGCCAGAGGCCGCAGGACCCATGCCCCGCGACTTCCGCCTGAGCCACATCGAAGATGAGACTCGATGACCCCTGGACAGCCTCACCCGCCTGCTGTGGGGCGCCGGTGCCGACTGCTCGAGTGTGGTCAAGGTCGAAGTCTTCCTGGCAGGCAGCGACGGCATCACCGGCTTCAGCCAGGCCTAAAGCGGCGACTTCGTAGCGCCGTCGCCGGCACGCACAACCATCATCTGCTCGCTGCCGGGGGGCATCTCGGTAGAGGTGGACTGCGTGGCGGTGCTCGACTGAGCGTTGTTTTCAGCCGGCATACCCAGCAAGTCCATCAGGACTTCGTGGCGACCCTTCATGTAATCGCGCGTCTCGGGCCACGTCCGCTGTGCCGCGACTTCAAGGGCGCTGCGGACTTGCGGATCCGCCAACATGTCCCGCATGGGCCACAGGTAGGTCTTCAGGCCGAACGCGATCGCAGCAGTGTGAGGCAGCTTCACCAGCGTCTGGTGCTCGGAGCGGATGAAGCCTTGCTCCAACAGCCGTTCAGACGTCATCGTCGGGACAACGTCCAACGCATCGGCATGACGGAACAACCTTGGCGACAGGTGCGGGCCCCAGTTTCGCCGCCAGACCACCCGATCAGGCCGCATGGCATGAAACGCACGGTCTACCGAGGTTGCGAGGTGAGCCTGGTACTGGGGCACCTCGCCTTCGTGGATCTCGCGCGTCGACCGGCCCAGCCGCGCCCGGTCCCGGCTCAACTGGCGGTCCCGTTCCCACTGCTCGCGCAGTCGCTCGTCCGAGGGCCCCGGGTCAGGCCGGTCGAAGCAGCTGCGCAACGACCAGCCGTTTGGAAACAGCAGTGCGCCGCTCATCAGGCGATAGCTGACCTGGCCCTTTGCGTCCGCTTCTGCCGGCAGCATGAGCAGAAAGTCCTCGGTGGCCAGCGCCGCCACGGCAACCATCGGCTGCGCGCCCTGCGGCCCGACGTCGACGACCACGCCGGTCAGGTGGCAAGTGACGTGATCGCCTTGCTGGGTGAAAGCGCGCGGATGTTGCGTCGTGAGCCACTGGACGACGCGGTCACGCAACTCGGTCTCGGCCAGCCTGACCGTCTCTGAATCCAGCCGGTCGACGACCCAAGTGCGCCGAGTCGCCAGCAGCGCCAAGCGTTGCCTGATCTGCCAGGGGTAGGTGGAGTCAACCCGCAACCAGCTCGGGTCGCCCACCGGATAGGCATTCATCAACACCGTCTGGGGAGGGGGCAGCAGGCGTTGCATGTGGTCGCCCGGCAGCGCACTCACCAGTTCAGCATCCACTGGAACCGCATCCAGCTGGACGCCATGCGGGGTATCGGCAGTGCCTGGCGCGAACCCGACGAACTCGAAGCCCATCAGGCCCAACGGACCATCAGACGGCGCGGCCGTGCGCTCACCTCGTCCCGACATGGCTTCTCGCGGGCAGTCAGTACTTGAAGCCGAGCCGGACTTCGTAGGTGCGCGGCGCACCGAAGCTCTCCACGACGCCGCCGAAAATGTAGTCGGCGCGCATCGTGCGGTAGAGCTTGTCGGTGGCGTTCAGGACGCCGGCCTGAACATACCAGGCGTCCTTCGGAGCCGTCCAGCGCAGCGAGGCATTGACCAGGCCATAGGCTTCTCCCACCTTGTTCGTCTGGTCCAGCGTCAACGGGAAGATCACGCTGCTGCGGTAGTTGTACTCGAGGTGGCTGCGCAGCTGCCCCCCAGCCACCGAGGTGCTGTGATCCAGCCAGACGGAGCCACTGCCCTTGGGTGTCAGCGGCAACGGCAGACCGCTGAGGTCGCGGCGCGTCGATGGGGACACATAGTTCTGCAGTTCACTGTCGATATAGGCGGCTGAGAGGCCCCCACTGAATCCGGCACCCATCGCCAGATCGGCGCTCAACTCGAGGCCTTGGACTTTGGCTTTGGCGGCATTGTTGACGCTGACCACGAAGTTGCCCGACACCGCGTCCAGTACAGCCGTGCGCAACTGCAGGTCCTTGTAGTTGTACTTGAAGGCGGAAGCATTGAGCGAGAGCGCCCCGCCCATCAAGGTGCTGCGCACGCCCAGCTCGGTCGCCACGATGCTCTCGGGCTCGAACTTCTCGATCCCGGCGCGGCCAAAATTGAAGCCGCCGCTCTTGAAGCCCTTGGACACGCCGGCGTAAGCCATCAGCGCCTTCGAGGGCGTCCATTGCAACTGCGCCTTCGGCGTGAACGACGAGAAGCTGACGTCGCCCGTGAAGTTGGCGCCAGAACGCCGGTTGGTCGCATCGCCATCCTTGGTGTCACGGTTGTATCGCGCACCCAGCAGGCCAGACCATTCGCGTGTGAAGTGATAGGTCATCTGGCCGAAGACCGCTTCTGAGCGACCACTGCTCTTCACCGTCTGGCGTGCGAAGGCGCAGCTGCCCGGTGCGCCGCAGTTGACCGGCCCATGCAGCAGCCAGTCCAAGGTTTCGGTGCCCTTGTCGCGGTAGAGGAAGACGCCCGCCGTCCACTCGAGAGGCCCATCCCCTTGGCTGTAGAGCTGGAACTCCTGCGACGTGGATCTGACGTCGGTGGTGGTGTCCTGCGTTTCCAGCTTGGCGCCCGTCCAGTCGACGTCGTTCTGGTCGCCGCTCTTGAAACTCGTGAAGCCGGTGATGGACTTGAATCCGACCGAACCGAGGTCCCAGTTCACGGTGGCTGCCAGGACACGGGTCTTGCGCGAACTGCTGACAGGGGAGTCGAGGCGAATATGGCGGGGGTCCGTGCGGTGGTCCGCCGCGGTCAAGCGGTAGTCGGGGTCACCCAGCGAGTACGGGTACAGCGGCCCGGTGATCGAGGTGTCTGTGGACACACCGTAGCCGATGGTGCCCTTGTCGTCAGACGCCTGAGCCAGCAGGGTGAGGTCAGCCTTCGCGCCCAGCGCCACACGCAACTTGCCGCGGAACGCCTGGAAGTTGTTGTCGTCCAGCCCGATGCCCGTGCTCAGGTTGCGCGTGTACCCGTCGTCCTTTGTGTAAGCCACGGCGATGCGACCGGACACGTCGTCGGTGCCGCCGCCAGCTGCCAGCTGCGTGCGGCGCAGGCCCAGCGACCCAAAACCGATGAAGCCTTCTGCCCCAGCCTTGGCGGTGGGCGCGCGTGTCACCACGTTGATGGCGCCACCCGTCGCGTTGCGGCCATACAGCGTGCCCTCCGGGCCTTTCAGCACCTCGACGCGTTGCAGGTCGAACAGCTCCGTCAGCACCATGCTGGAACGCGGCAGGTAGACGCCGTCAATGTGCACGGCATTGGACGGATCCGCACCGATGCTGCGCACGTTGTTGGACACGCCGCGGATGGCCAGGTTCGTCTCGCGCCCACCCGAGGACAGACTCAAGCCGGGCACCTTCTGCTGAAGGTCGGCCGCGTTCACGAGGCCGGAGCGAGCCAGGTCGTCGGCCGTCAGTGCAGTGACCGACGCCGGCACCTCTTGCAGGCTTTGGCGTGTCTTCAGCGCCGTGACTTCAACCTTCTGTGTGGCTGTGGCGTCCGGCGCCGCCTGCCCCGTGCCGGGACTCGTTTGCGCGGGAGCACTTTGCTGGGCGTATGCCGACCATGGGGCCAGCATGGCGATGGCAAGCACCACCGGAGAGTGACGTCGACGGGGGGCGATCTGGGTCATGGAGTCCATCCTTTCCAGTAGATGTCACAGTTTCGGACAAAAGTTTCCATGATGTCAACATACTATCCGTTGCGGAAAACTCTGATCCACTTGCGCGCTCCATACAGCTGGGCGCCCAGCATCCGCTCACGCGCCTGCGCAGTGGACAAGCGGGGCCGCCTGGCGCTACATTTCCAAAATGGAAACTCGTTTTTCTGTTGGAGACCACCATGGCTCATGACAGCCACGCAGCGCACCCGTCACTGGAACAGCGCGACCGCGACTCCTTGCTGCACCCCTTCACCCGCGCCGACGACTTTGCCGCCGGTCGGGTTCCGGGGCAGCGCATCGTGCAAAGCGCATCGGGCATTCGCGTGACCGACGCTCATGGACGCTCGGTCATCGATGGCATGTCGGGTATGTACTGCGTCAACGTGGGCTATGGCCGACAAGCCATCGTTGACGCTATTGCCGAGCAGGCGAGCGAGCTGCCTTACTACCACATCTTCGCGGGCGCCTCGCACCCGAAAGCCATCCTGCTGGCAGAGAAGCTGATCGCGCTCACAGGCGGGCGCATGAAGCGCGTCTTCTTTGGCCTGTCGGGTTCGGACGCCAACGAGACGCAGATCAAGCTGGTCTGGTACTACCACAACGTCATCGGCAAGCCCCAGAAGAAGAAGATCATCGCGCGCCATCGCGGCTACCACGGCGCCACCACGATGACGGCCAGCCTCACGGGGCTGCCGAACTACCACAGCGGCTTCGACCTTCCCTTTGCGCTGGTGAAGCACACGCTCGCGCCCGACGCCTTCTGGGCGCCCGAAACCGACCCGCGCGCCTTCTCTCAACGCTGCGCCGACGAACTGGAAAGGCTCATCCTGGAAGAAGGCCCCGACACCGTCGGCGCCTTCATCGCCGAGCCCGTCGTCGGCTCCGGTGGCATCCTGCCGCCCCCGCCTGGCTACTGGGAAGCGATACAGGCCGTGCTTCGCAAGTACGACGTGCTGCTGATCGCCGACGAAGTCATCACCGCCTTCGGGCGCGTGGGCCACATGCTGGCCGTCGACGGCTATGGCATCGAGGCCGACCTGATCACGCTGGCCAAGGGCTTGAGCAGCGGCTATGCGCCGCTGTCGGCCTCGCTGGTTGGCCCCAAGGTCTGGCAGGCGCTGCAGGACGGCGCGCGGACGCACGGCTTCTTTGCGCACGGCTACACCTACTCGGCGCACCCTTTGGGCTCCGCCGCTGCCTTGGCAAACATCCGCATCATCGAAGAAGAAGGGCTTTGCGCGAACGCTGCTGAGGTGGGTGCCTATCTGCTTCAGCAATTGCGCGATCGCCTGGCCGCAAACCCGCTGGTGGGCGACGTGCGCGGCGCCGGCCTGCTGCAGGCCGTGGAGTTCGTAGCCGAGGGCCCGCCTCGGCGGCGGCTTGACGCCACGCTGAGGTTCTCTGCCCAGGTGGCAGCCTTGGCCATGGAAGAAGGCTTGCTAGCCCGGCCGCTGCCCGTGAACGACATCGTGGGTATCTCGCCCCCACTGATGCTGACGCGCAGTGATGCCGACCAGGTGGCCGAGATGCTGCAGCGGGCCATAACACGTGCATCGGCGATGCTGAGCGCAGACCAGCGCCGGGGAGCCGCGTGATGGCCCGCCCCTACGAGTTCGTCACCCTGGATGTGTTCACCGACCGTCGCTTCGGCGGCAACCCGCTGGCCGTCATCGCCGACGCCCGCGGTCTGGACACGGCAACGATGCAGGCCCTGGCCGGCGAGTTCAACCTCAGCGAGACGACCTTCGTGCTGCCGCCCGATGACCCTCGCCATACCGCCAAGGTCCGCATCTTCACGCCGTCAGCCGAGATCGGCTTTGCCGGCCACCCCAACATCGGCACCGCCTGGGTTCTGGCGAGACAAGGGCGCGACGCCGAAGGTCGACTGAACTTTGAAGGCGGCAGCGGGTTGGTAGAGATCGGCGTCGAACGCGACGGAAGTGAATTGCGCATGTGTCGCCTGATGGCACCTCAGGCCCTGAAGCTTGGTGCCGCACCCACTGCTGCCGACTTGGCACCGTGCGCAAAGCTGGACGCTGGCGACATCCGACGCACCGACGTGGCCTCGGTAGGACTCGACTGCGTGTGCGCCGAGGTCCCAGCCGAAGTACTGGCGCGTGCAGCGCCCGATGCTTCGGCCTTCCGGGCGGTGGCGGACCGCTGGCTGGGACCGAAGGGCCGCTTCATGCTGTGCCTGTACGCCCGCGACGGCGACCAGCTGCGATCGCGCGTGTTCGGCCCGCTGTATGGCGTGACGGAGGATCCCGCCTGCGGCAGCGCCACGGCCGCGCTGGCTGGCCTGCTGCTGGAGCGGGATGGTGCGCCGAGCAACCGGATCGTGATGCAGATGGGCGCGGAGATCGGCCGACCAAGCGTGCTGCATGCCGGAGCCCAGCGCGGTGGCGACGGCGTGCGCGTGTGGCTGGCTGGCCAGTGCGTGGAGATGATGCGCGGCACCGTCTGTCTGTAGCCGCGGGGCCTGCAGGCCTTGGTGCCGGGAAGCTCAGCGCTTGCGCGTCTTGGGTTTTCGGGGGGGCGGCTTCGCCGGGGCGGGCACGGCCGCTCTTTGAGCAACGGGTGCCCGGACAACCTGCGGCTCGACCATCGTCGGTGGATAGCCGGCGGCCGCCAGCGATGGCCCGTCCGAACAGACCGTCAGCACACGACAGGGCCCATCGCTGACGCGCAGGTAGGCATGCCCCATGCTGCTGTCAAAGTACACCGAGTCGCCGGCCTGCAGCAGCACCGGGGCATAGAGCTCGGTGTGGAACATCACGGCGCCTTCCAGCACCACGGAG
>JAJTDE010000303.1 GCA_021298085.1 Rubrivivax sp. | reverse complement strand
CCTGTCCATCAACGGGCTGGCCACCGGGCTCAGGAATACGGGCTGAAGGGGCTCACCCGCGCGGGTGGTGCTGCTGGTGCAGCTGGCGCAGTCGCTCACGGGCCACGTGGGTGTAGATGGTGGTGGTGGAGATGTCGGCGTGGCCCAGCAGCAGCTGCACGGCGCGAAGGTCAGCGCCATGGTTCAGCAGGTGCGTGGCAAAGGCGTGGCGCAGCACATGGGGCGACAGCGGGGTCGTCACATCGGCCAGCAGGGCATAACGCTTGATCAGCTTCCAGAACATCTGGCGCGTCATCGCGTCACCGCGCTGGGTGACAAAGAGGTCGTCACTGCGCCGTGCGCCCAGCACGTCAGGGCGGCCTTCACGCAGCCAACGTTCCAGCCAATCGGCGGCCACCTGGCCAAAGGGAACCACTCGTTCACGGGCCCCTTTGCCGGTGACCCGCAGCGCGCCATCACTCAGGCTGATGTCGGTGCTGGGTAACTGAACCAGCTCGCTCACGCGCAGCCCGCTGGCGTACATCAGCTCCAGCATGGCGCGGTCGCGCAGGCCGAGCGGGGTGGTGGTGTCAGGGGCCTGCAGCAGGCGTTCGACGTCGGCTTCGGTCAGCGTCTTGGGCACCCGCAGCGACTGCCGCGCCGAGCTCATGCGCAGCGTCGGGTCAGCCGCCGTGAGTCCTTCGCGAATGGCCCACTGGTAGAAGCGCCGCAGCACCGACAGCCGCCGGTTGACGGTGCTGCTGCGGCTGTGGGGGTGACGTTCCGTGAGGTAGCCCAGCAGCTCGGCCTCGCCGGCCTGCACCAGGCTGCCATGCTGCTGGGCTGCCAGCCAGCGCGCCAGCAGGTGCAGGTCGCGCCGGTAGGCGTCCAGCGTCAGCGGGGCCAGGCCGTCCTGCAGCCAGAGCGCTTCGGTGAAGCGCTGCAGCTGGGCTTCGCTGGCGGCCAGGACCGGGTCAGGGGCCTGATCAACGGCCTCACCAACGGCCTCTGGGGCCACAGCGGCATGCTGAGAGCCCGGACCGACCGCCGCCGGTGGCAGCGGGTGCACCAACGGTGGCCGCTTGAGGCTCAATCGAGCTTCAGGCCCTGCTTGGCCACCACGTCCTTGTAGACCTGCAGTTCTGCGCGCATCTGGGCGGCAAACTCGGCCGGCGAATTGCCGATCACGAGGGAGCCAGTGTCTTCGATGCGCTTGCGAACGGCCGGGTCTTCCAGGACCTTCTTCACCGCCGCGTTGACGCGGTTGACCACGTCGGCCGGCGTGCCCTTGGGCGCCACGATGCCGTAGTAGGCCATGCGGTTGACGGGCTCCAGGCCCATTTCCTTGAAGGTGGGCACATTCGGCAGCACGGCCAGGCGTGTGGGCGCGGCCACCACCAGCGGCACCAGGCGGTTTTCCTTGATGAAGGGCAGCGCCGAGGGCAGGTTGTCAAAGATCACCGGCACCTGGCCGGCAACGGTGTCGTTCAGGGCCGGGCCGGCGCCGCGGTAGGGGATGTGGGTCATGAAGACGCCGGCCAAGGACTTGAACAGCTCAGTCTGCAGGTGGCCGATGCCGCCGGTGCCCGAGCTGGCGTAGCTGTGCTTGCCAGGGCTCTTCTTCAGCTCGGCCACAAAGGCGCGGTAGTCCTTGGCCGGGAAGCTGGGGTGAACGGCAATGACGTTGGGCGTGGCCGCGATGTTGGTGATGGGCGTGAAATCCACCGCCGGGTCATACCCGATCTTGGGGTTGATGGCCGGGTTGCTCGCGGTGGTGGACACCGTGCCCATGCCCAGCACGTGGCCGTCGGGGGCCGCACGGATCAAGTCGAGTGCACCCACCGAGCCGCCGCCGCCGGCGCGGTTCTCCACGATCACGTTCTGGCCCAGCTGCGCGCCCAGCTTCTCGCTGACCACACGCGCAATGATGTCCGTGGTGCCGCCGGGCGCAAACGGCACGATCAACCGCACCGGCTTGCTCGGGTAGGCCTGCGCCTGTACCGACAGCGGGAGGGTCATGACGGCGGCCGCCACAGCGGCCAGGCCCAGGAATGTCGAACGCTTCATCACAGGTCTCTCCAATCAGCAGGTCCAGGAATTGTGGGACGGTCAGGAAGGGGCCCAACTACGCAACATCAACATCAGGGTTTACCCAAAAGTCCGTCGCGCATCTTGCTGTCATAGGGTACGTCACCCACAAAAGACCTGAGCAAGGCCGCGTAAAAGTCCTCCCCCGCGATCGGCTCTCCACGCGTTGTGCCGTTGACGCTGAACGTCAGACCCTGGCCAGGCACAAAGTCGAGGTTGACCACGTCATCCTTGCGAACCTTGCCCAGCGCATCGATGGCCTGCACCAAACGCTCCAGGCGCACTTGCAGCGCAGCCGCTTGCTCCGGCGTGACGTTGCGGCCAATGCCCTTGCGCACAGCCTTGCTGAATTCGACGGCCGGCACCTCGTGCAGGATGCGCAGCTGCAGCCGCTTGGGGCCGGCGGCCGCCACCACCTGGGCGGCTGTCCTGGCCTCTTGCGGCAGGTACAGCGCGACCAGATAACCCTTGAACCACGCCACCTGGCGCACGCCCAGCCCGTTCAGCCGCAGCTGGGCACCTGAGAGCTGCAGTGACTTGTCAAAGGCCTGGCCCTGGTACTGCACCTGGCCGGAGGGCTGCGGCGACTGAGCGGCCGCGACACCCGGCCACACACCCACAGCGGCGCTGGCCATGGCCCAGGCCAAGGCCTGGGCAACGCCGCGCCGCACGCCGTGCTGGCGGCGCGCTGACGAGCGGTGGGGGTGTCCAGGAGGAAGTGGGTGCATGGGTGGTTCCGTGACGAAGGCAGGCTGTGCGTGGCACACCCCAGCCTTCAACGCGCCAGGGCTTGCCTCGGCCGACAGCGGCTCAGGCCGTTGATTGCGCCAGCGCCCAGACCACATGTTCGCTCACCAGGG
>JAJTDE010000302.1 GCA_021298085.1 Rubrivivax sp. | reverse complement strand
AGCAGCTGCGCAAAGAACCATTCGATGGTGGTGTCGTCCAGCAGGTAGCCCTGGGCGTAGCGCTGCCGGGACGGCCAGTTGGCATGCGACGAGGTGCCCGGGGTGATCAACAGCTGCAGTGCCAGTGGCACACCCAGCGTGCGGGCGTGCAGCGCCGCCACCGCCGCCAGGGTGCCGCCGGCACTGTCGCCACCGACGGCCAGGCGGGTGCCGTCCAGGCCCTGCCCTTGCGCCCAGGCGGG
The DNA here is from genome assembly GCA_021298085.1 of Rubrivivax sp. Taxonomy (GTDB): domain Bacteria; phylum Pseudomonadota; class Gammaproteobacteria; order Burkholderiales; family Burkholderiaceae_C; genus Rubrivivax. The sequence continues at coordinate 2,700 of JAJTDE010000302.1, read as the reverse complement.
CAGGTGGGCCAAGGCGGCCCAGGTGTCGTCCACGGCGGCTGGAAACGGGTGTTCGGGGGCCAGGCGGTAATCCAGCGCCACCACCGCGCAGCCCGCCCGCAGGGCCAGCTGGCGGCAGAGGGCGTCGTGGGTTTCCAGGCCGCCCACCACAAAGCCTCCACCGTGCAGGTAAAGCAGCACAGGCAGGCGCTCAAAGGACGGTGCGACCAGCCGCGCGGGCCGTGGCTGGCCGTCGCCACCGGGCAGCGTCAGCGCCTGGACGCGGGCCAGCGGGGCGCGGGGAAGGTCCAGCACCTCGGCGGCGGCCTGGTAGGCGGCGCGGGCTTCGGGTGCCGTCATCGCATGGAAGGGCCGTGTGCGGGCGCGCTGGATGCGGGTCAGCAGCGCGGCCATGCGGGGAGACAAACCGGGGGACATGGGTTGTGGTACGGCGGTCAGTGGACGTTCAGAGGGCGGTGGGGTCGTCGCGTGAACGCTGCCCGGTGGAGACGCCGGGCCTGCTGCGCCACGATACCCGCCCCCGGGCGCGCACGAATGTCATCCGCAGTATGCCGCTGCATACTCCAGCCATGGCCTTCATCCAATACCTGACCCAGATCCACCTGGACCCCGGCGTCGTCAGCCTGCTGCCGTCGGAGTGTGTGCGCATCGGCCTGCAGCGGCCGCTCATCATCACCGACGCTGGCGTTCGCGCCGCGGGCGTGCTGGCGCAAGCCACGGCGGCGCTGGGCGCCGTGCCGCATGCCGTGTTTGACGGCACGCCATCCAACCCGACCGAAGCGGCGGTGCGTGCTGCCGTGCAGGTGCTGCGTGAAGAACGCTGCGACGGCCTGATTGCGGTGGGCGGGGGCTCGTCCATCGACCTCGCCAAGGGCGTGGCCATCGCGGCCACCCACGAGGGCCCCTTGACGCACTACGCCACCATCGAAGGCGGCAGCCCGCGCATCACCGAGCGTGTGCTGCCCCTGCTGGCCGTGCCCACCACCGCCGGAACCGGCAGCGAGGTGGCGCGCGGCGCCATCCTCATCGTCGACGATGGCCGCAAGCTGGGCTTCCATTCCTGGCACCTGGTGCCCAAGACCGCCCTGCTCGACCCCAACCTCACCCTGGGCCTGCCCCCGCAGCTGACCGCCGCCACCGGCATGGACGCCATCGCGCACTGCATGGAAACCTTCATGTCGGCGGCCGTCAACCCGCCGGCCGACGGCATTGCGCTGGATGGTCTGGCGCGCGGCTGGCTGCACATTGAACGCGCCACCCACCAGGGTGACGACCTGAACGCCCGCTGGCAGATGATGAGCAGCAGCATGCAGGGCGCGATGGCTTTCCAGAAAGGCCTGGGCTGCGTGCATTCGCTCAGCCACAGCCTGGGCGGCGTCAACCCGCGGCTGCACCATGGCACCTTGAACGCCGTCTTCCTGCCGGCCGTGGTGCGCTTCAATGCCCGGGCCGAGAGCATCACGCGTGAACACCGGCTGCAGCGCATGGCACAGGCCATGGGCGTGGGCAGCTGTTCGGCCGATGGCACCGAGCTGGCCGAGGCGCTGACCGCCATGAATGCCCGTCTCGGCATGCCGACGGGGCTGGCGCAGATGGGCGTCACGCCTGACCTGTTCGAGCGCGTCATCGACGGCGCGATGGCCGACCACTGCCACAAGACCAACCCGCGCCTGGCGTCGCGCGAGGACTATCTGGAGATGCTGCACGCGTCGCTGTGAGGCCGTGCCGCGGGGCCCCTGCTCTGCCGGGGGCCGCCGAGGCTTTTTTCCACCCGCCCGCAGCGCCCGTTCAGCGCACCGCCTGCGTCCAGCGCAGCAGCGCCTCGAAATAGCCGGGTGCGTAGTGGCCCTTCACGCGCTCGCGGCCGCGCTGCTCGACCCGCTGCATGCCGTGGTCGGCATTCGGAAAGACCGTCACTGACACCGGCTTTCCCTGGCGTTTCAGGCGTTCCAGCACCGCGAGGGTGGGGCCTGGCGGCGCCTCGATGTCGTCACCGGCGATCAACCACAGCATCGGCTGTGTCAGCTGCTGCAGCGTGGGTTCCGGCTCGTAGAAGGGCTGGAAGAAGTGCGTGAACATGGCCGGTGCCGTGGCCTTGGCCTGCGCCAGGCCCATCTGCAGCAGCAGGCCCATCCAGCTGCCCTGCCGGCGGGTCTCGGCCAGCCAGGGCTTGTCGCGGTGCTGGGCCAGCGCAGCCTCCAGGGGCTGCCAGTCGCGGAAGCCCTCGCGCGCCGTGCGGTGCAGCAGGGCATTCACCTGCTCGAATTCGGCCACACCCGCGTCGTCAATGCCGGCCTGCCGCAGCTTCAGCGGCGCCTCCAGCCGGTCTTCATCGGCCATCGACATCGCCAGGCCGTAGGCCACCGCCACAAAGCGGATCGACGGCTGCTTGGCTGCGGCCAGCGGCGCCACCCAGCCGCCCTGGCTGAAACCCGCCAGCCCGATGGCGCGGGCATCCACCTCCGGTTGGGTGGCAAGCCACGCGACGGCCGCCACCACGTCGTCGGACAAGACACCAAAGTGCTGCACATACTGGCCGGTGGAGCAGCCGGTGCCGCGCTTGTCAAACACCAGCGTTGCGATGCCCTGCGAGGCCAGCAGGTGCGGCAGCCACTCCCGGCCCACCGAGGGCACTGGGTCAGACCCATGCACCCACACCACGGTCTTGAACGGGCCGCTGCCTTCGGCCGGCAGAGTCAG
>JAJTDE010000026.1 GCA_021298085.1 Rubrivivax sp. | reverse complement strand
GTTTGGCTGGGCGGCCGACACCAGCGAATCGTTCTACTTTGTGTGCCTCATCGTCACGGTGATGTGCACGCTGGCCGTGCTGAACCTGCTGCGCTCGCCCACCGGGCGCGCCTTTGTGGCCATCCGTGATTCCGAGATCTCGGCGCAGAGCATGGGCATCCATCTGGCCTACTACAAGACATTGAGCTTTGCGCTCAGCGCAGCGCTGGCCGGCATCGGCGGCGCGCTGTACGCCCACCAGATCCGCTTCCTGTCGCCCGATCAGTTCAACATCATCCAGTCGATCGATCTGCTGCTGATGGTGGTCATCGGCGGGCTGGGCAGTGTGCACGGGGCCTTCCTGGGCGCCATCTTCCTGATCGGCCTGCCCCAGGCCATCTCCGCCGTGAAGGACTTCCTGCCCGACGCCATCGGCCAGGCACCCGGCCTGAAGTCGGTCATCTATGGCCTGGTGCTGATCGGCTTCGTGATGTTTGAGCCGCTGGGCCTGTACGGCCGGTGGCTGAAGATCAGAACCTGGTTCCAGCTGTTCCCGTTCTACCGCAAGGGCATGTTCAAGCGGCAGAAGTCATTCACCAAATCGGACCGTCTGAGATGAGCGGGGCTGTTCCCTCTGAGGCGCTGCTCAGCGCACGCGACCTGCAAGTCCGCTTTGGCGGTGTATTGGCCGTCAACAAGGTCAGCTTCGATGTCCAGCGGGGCGAGGTCTTCACGCTGATCGGGCCCAATGGCGCGGGCAAGACCACCGTCTTCAACCTGATCAGCCGCATCTACACGCCCACCCAGGGCAGCCTGCTCTACGAAGGGCAGAACCTGCTGGCCACGCCGCCCCACCTGATTGCCGGGATGGGCATTGCCCGCACGTTTCAGAACATCGAGCTGTTTGAACACGCCACGGTCCTGCAGAACCTGCTGATCGGGCGGCACGTGCACCGCAAGAGCAACCTCCTGGGTGAGCTGCTCTTCCTACCCTCGGTCAGACAGGCTGAGCGAGAGACGCGCGAAGCGGTGGAGGAGGTCATCGATTTCCTCGACCTGCAGCACTACCGCGACACCATGGTGGCCGGGCTGCCCTATGGCGTGCGCAAGGTGGTCGAACTGGCACGCGCCTTGTCCACCAAGCCCAAGCTGCTGCTGCTGGATGAACCCTCGTCGGGCCTGAACGTCGAGGAAACCGGCGACATGGCCTTCTGGATCCAGGACATCGTGCAGCTGCTGGGCATCACGGTCCTGATGGTGGAACACGACATGACGCTGGTCTCGCGCGTTTCTGACCGCGTGCTGGCCATGAACCAGGGTGAGGTGCTGGCGCTCGGCAAGCCTGCCGAGGTGCAGGCGCACCCCGGCGTGATCGAGGCCTACCTCGGCACGGCCGACGATGTGTCGTCGCTGCGGAGGAAAACCGCATGAGCGAGGTCATTCTTCAGCTCCTGAACGTCGAGAGCGCCTATGGGCCGATCAAGGCCATCCGGGGCGCCAGCCTGAAGGTCGAGCGCGGGCAGATCGCCACCGTGCTGGGCAGCAACGGCGCTGGCAAGACCACCATCCTCAAGACCATCAGCGGCATCATCGACCCGCGCAAGGGCAGCATCACCTTCAAGGGCGAGGACATCACCGCGAAGGACCCGGCCTTCATCGTGCAGCGCGGGCTGATGCACGTGCCCGAGGGTCGCGAGGTCTTCCCCCTGCTGAGCGTGCACGACAACCTGCTGATGGGCGCCTACACGCGCCAGGACCGCGATGGTGTGGCCCGCGACATGGAGGCGGTCTTCCGCTACTTCCCTATCCTGAAGGAACGCGAACGGCAGGACGCCGGCTTGCTGTCGGGTGGCCAGCAGCAGATGCTGGCCATCAGCCGCGCCATCATGGCCGCACCGGAACTCATCCTGCTCGATGAACCCAGCCTCGGTCTCAGCCCCAAGCTGACCAAGGAAATCTTCGAGATCGTGGTGCGCATCAACCGCGAGCGCGGCACCACGATGCTGCTGGTGGAACAGAACGCCAACATGGCGCTGAACGCGGCCGACTACGGTTATGTGCTCGAGAACGGCCGCATCGTGATGGAGGACACCTGCGAACGCCTGCGTGACAAGGAGGACATCAAGGAGTTCTACCTGGGCATGCAGGAAGCCGGTGCCCGCGGTGAACGGCGCTGGAAAAAGAAGAAGACCTGGCGATGAAGGAGCACTTCGCATGAGCGGCTTGTGGGAACTGGCCCACTACGAGACCGGCACGGGCGTCATGACGCCTGGCAACACCGTCCCGGAAATCTTCCTGAACGCCGTCAAGGCCCGGGGTGATCAGGTCTGGATGCGCGAGAAAAAGCTCGGCATCTGGCGCGAATGGACATGGCGCCGTGTCGGCGAGCAGGTGCGCGAGGTCTCGATGGGCCTGGCTGCGCTGGGTTTTGAACCCGGCCACTGCGCATCGGTACTGGCCAATACCATGGTCGAATGGGTGGTGGCTGACCTCGGCACCCTGTGTGCGGGTGGTGTCACCAACGGCATCTACCCGACGGACAGCCAAGGCCAGGTCGAATACCTGTGCACCGACTCCGAGACCCGCATCATCTTTGTCGAAGACGATGAACAGCTCGACAAGGTGCTGTCCGTGCGCGAGCGACTGCCGCTGCTGCAGTGGATTGTGGTGTTTGACACCGAAGGGCTGCAGGGCCTGAAGGACCCCCAGGTCATCAGCCTGGAAGCCCTGCGTGAGAAAGGCCGGGCCCACGACAAGGCACACCCTGGGCTCTTCGAGGAACGCAGCCGCTGCCGCACGCCGGAAGACCTGGCGGTGCTGGTCTATACCTCCGGCACCACCGGCAAGCCCAAGGGTGCGATGCACCTGCACAAGGGGCTGGTGTTTGCGATGCAGCGCAGCGCAGCGTCTCTGCCGCAATCGGGCGTCGACGAGCGCATGTGCTTCCTGCCGCTGTGCCACATCTTCGAGCGCATGGCCGGTGCGTATGTGTCGCTGTATGCGGGGTCTCGGCTGAACTTTGTCGAAAACCCCGACACCGTGGCAGAGAACATCCGCGAGATCTCGCCGACGGTGTTTGCCGCGGTGCCCCGCGTCTGGGAGAAGTTCTACTCGGGCGTGATCATCGGCGTCCGTGAATCCACCCGGCTGCAGCAGCTGATCTACGCCTGGTCCATCGGCGTGGGTGGGCAGGTGGTCGACGCCGTGCTGGCCGGGCAGTCGGTGCCGGGGCTGCTGAAGCTGAAGTTCAGGCTGGCGCGCTTTCTGGTGCTGGACAACGTGCGCAAGCTGATCGGCATCCACCGCGCGAGGCTTGTCATCACCGCCGCTGCGCCCATCTCGCCCGACCTCATCCGCTGGTACCTGTCGCTGGGCATCCCGATGCTGGAAGCCTGGGGCATGACGGAAACCTGCGCGCTCGGCTCGCTGAACCGGCCCAACGCCATGCGCCTGGGCACCATTGGCACGCCGGTGGAAGGCCTTGAGATGCGCATCGACCCCGCCACGGGCGAGATCCTCGCGCGTGGGCAGAGCATCTTTGCGGGTTACCTGAACCTGCCCGAAAAGACCGCGGAGACCATCGACGCTGACGGCTGGCTGCACACGGGCGACGTCGGGCTTGTAGACGAACAGGGCTACTTCCGCATCACCGACCGGATGAAGGACATCATCATCACGGCCGGCGGCAAGAACATCACGCCCAGCGAGTTCGAGAACGAATTGAAGTTCTCGCCCTACGTGTCAGATGCCGTGGTCATCGGCGACAAGCGCCCCTACCTCACCGCGCTGATCATGATCGACCAGGAAAACGTCGAGAAGTTTGCGCAGGACAACGATATCCCGTTCTCCAACTTCACCAGCCTGACCCGTGCCCGTGAGGTGCAGGATTTGATCCAGCTCGAGATTGACCGCGTGAACGCCAAGTTTGCGCGTGTCGAGCAGGTCAAGGCCTTCCGCTTGCTGGAAACGCAACTGACGGCTGAAGACGAGGAACTCACGGCCACGATGAAGCTCAAGCGCAATCTGGTGCAGAAGAAATACGCTGCCCTGATCGAAGGCATGTACAAGGGTTCTGCCTGATGCCGCGTGTGGCGCTGCGGCGTTAACCAGCCAAGACCCACTGTCCCTGAATCCTGTCCCACAAGGAGATTGACCGATGAAACTGAAATCCATCATCGCGGCCTGCATGGTCGTGGCTGGCGTTGCCGGCGTCGCGAGTACCGCGCACGCCAACCAAGGTGTCAGCAAGAACGAGATCGTCCTGGGCTCCATCCAGGACCTGTCAGGTCCGATCGCCGGTTTCGGCAAGCAGGTGCGACTGGGCATGCTGCTGCGCGTGGACGAGATCAACGAACAAGGCGGCATCAACGGCCGCAAGCTCCGCCTGATCGTTGAAGACTCGGCCTACGCCCCGCAGAAGGCCGTGCTGGCCGCGCAGAAGCTGGTCAACCAGGACAAGATCTTCGCGATGGTCGGCCACATCGGCACGGCACAGAACATGGCCGCCATGCCGGTGCAGTTCGAGAAGAACGTGATCAACTTCTACCCGGTCACGGCAGCCCGCGAAATGTACGAGCCCTTCCACCGGCTGAAGTACAGCTTTGCGGCCACCTACTACGACCAGATGCTGGTCGCAGCCCCGAAGCTGTACAAGGAAAAGAACGCCAAGAAGGCCTGCACGATGTACCAGGACGATGAATTCGGCCTGGAAGTGGTGCGTGGTGCCGAAGCCGGCCTGAAGTCCATCGGCGTGGAAATTGCCGAGAAGACGAGCTACAAGCGCGGGGCCACCGATTTCTCCAGCCAGGTGGCGCGCATGAAGGCGGCCAACTGCGACTTCGTCGTGCTGGGCACCATCATCCGCGAAACCATCGGCGCCATCGCCGAGAGCCGCAAGACGCAGTTCAGCCCCACCTTCCTGGGCTCCAGCGCCGCCTACACCGACCTGATCCACAAGCTGGGTGGCCGCGCGATGGACGGTTTCTACGCCACCCACACCGTGGCAAACCCCTACCTGGACGCCAACTCCCAGCAAGTCGCGTTCTGGGCCAACAAATACAAGACCAAGTTCAACGAAGACCCGACGGTGTTCTCGGTGTATGGCTACACCATCATCGACCACTTCATCCTGGGTGCATCGAAGGCTGGCCAAAACCTGACCACCGACAGCTTCATCAAGGCGATGGACAGCATGACCTTCCCGACCGACATCTTCGGTTCGGCGCCGTCCAGCTTCGGCCCGAACAAGCGCCTGGGCAGCAACGCCTCGCGCCTGTCGATGCTGAAGGATGCCCGTTGGGTGGTGCAGTCGGAGTATGTGTCGCCGCCCGCCGCGGCTGCCGCACCGGCCGCCAAGAAGTAAGGCTCAGGCCGCCGGCGGCCAGCGCCCGGCGGCTTTTGTCAACGCCGAACAAGCGTCCACCAGGCCCGCCGCGCGCTGCAACTCTGCACAGAGTTCGGCCTGGCGGGCTTCTTGCGATGCCGTTGGAAACCCCATCATGGCCAGCACGGTCTTCATGCTGTGGGCCAGGCGACGGGCTTCGGCCCAATCGTCAGCCTTCGCCAAAGGGCTGCCGCTCAAGGCCATCGCCAAGGCTGACAACTCAGCCAACTCGCGCCGCATCAGCGGCCCCGAGAAAGCCCGCATCTGTTCGAAGAGCGGTGCCTGGCCTTCAAAGTAGCGTGCCACGGCATCAGCTGCCGCGGCATCAGAGCCGTCGAGATCATCGACTGAATCAGGGATGCCGGCGTCTGGTGGTGCGTTCACCACTACGCCACCTGACGCCTTCACGGGAAGACCCGCCACTGCCGGCGCCGCCGACGCACACGCCGCACGCACCACCTGCAGCAGCCGTGAGAGCGACACCGGCTTCTCCAGCACCGCCACCACACCTCGGCGCCGCATGGCGGCCGCATCGTTCAGCCACTCTGCCGCTCTGCCCGCGCTGAAGAGCACCCAGGCGGTGGCAGGCCAGCGCGCACGCAAGGCGGCGTCGTCGAGCAGTTGCACCCCGCTGCCGTCGGGCAACATCAGGTCCAGCAGCACCGCATCAGGGGCATGGGCGGCAGCCTCGATCCAGGCGCGTGCCGAGGCCAGGCTGGCACAGGCCTGCAGGCGCATGGGCTCGTCTTCGAGGGCCATCGCCACAAACTGCCGCACGGCGGCATCGTCTTCCACCAGCAGCAGCGTCTTCGGCGGCGGTGTCATCCAGCGTCACTCGGCGCTGGATTTGCCGGGCTGCGCCAGCGCTGCAGCAAGGGGGGCAGCTCCGCCACCAGACGTGACTTGTGGATCACCGGCAAGTCCTGCAAGGCAAAGGCATAGGGCTCCCGTTGGGCGGCATCCAGCGAGGTGACGATGACCAGCGTCGTCTTGCTGAACGGCGGCTGCGAGCGCAGGCTGGTCACCAGGGTGGCGCCATCGATGCCCGGCAGCAGGATGTCGATGATCAGGACATCAGGCTGCTCGCGACCAGCGATGGCCAGGCCGGCGATGCCATCGGTGGCCACCAGGAGATTGGCCTCGGGCAGGCTTTGGCGCACCAGCAGGCTGATCAGGTTCTGGTAATGCGCCGAGTCTTCGATCAGCAGCAGCTTGGGCGCATGCTGACCGGAAGCCGCCGTATCGACCGGCGCAGGCCCCCCCGGCGCCAGCACCACGCCTTCGGCGGCGTCACCCCCTTTGGCGCGGCCTGCCATCCACGCGTCAACCGACGCTCGCAAAATCCGCCGGTGGCCGCCGGGCGTCTTCCATGCCGTCAGCTCGCCGCGGTCCACCATCAGCTGCACCGAGCGAACCGCCAGGCCCAGCAGGCGCGCCGCTTCGATGGTGGAGCATTCGTCGTTCACCGGAGGCTGTGGCTCAGTCATGGTGCATTTTGCGGATTCACCCGCGGGGTTTCAGCGGCCGTCAAACGACATTATTGATACTTTCGATCAGCGAAGGACGCCACGGCGCCCCATTCGTGCGTCATTGGTGACGACCCACACATCAGCCCACGCGCAAGTCACCCGATACTCTCGTGCGTGAACGCACCATCGTCGGGGAACAAGGAACACACCGTACCGAAGCCCCAGTGGCAAGCCGTGTCAGGGCGCATCCTGTGGACGGTGGCGGGTGTCATCACGGTGCTGCTGCTGAGCGCGCTGCAAGCGCTGTGGCGGGAGCAGCGTGACGCCGAAGAACACCATGCGAGCGAGCAGTTGGCCCTGTGGGCACAGCAGCTGGAACAGCAGGCGACGCGCACGCTGGACGCTGCGGCGGACGCCTCGGCCGTCGTCGCCGACCGCGCCCGCACCGCGCTCGGGCCTGCCACCACCGCCGAGGCCGATGCCCCGCCCTCGGCGTCCAACCCGGCAGTTCAGCAGGCACCGAACCCTGCCCTCAACGCCCTTCTGAACCCCAGCTTGAGCGCGGCCGTCGGTCCTGCGCTGCAGGCCGCATTGGCCCAGCACGGACAGCTGACGGCCATGGCCGTCGTGGCCGCCGACGGGCGCGTCCTGGAAGGGGCTGGCGCGCTGCGCACCGGTGAGCGGCTGGCACTGGCGGCGTGGGCGCCGCTGCCCTCCGCCGGGCCTGGCCGCCTGCTGCCGCCCCTGCCAACCCTGCGAGCAGGCAACCCTGACCAGGCCGGCCCCGCCGCAACCGCCGCGCCCAGCGTCAGCACGGCAGCGGCCTGGGTTCAGCGGGTAGCCACTGCCCAGGGTGAGCTGTTGGTGCTGTCCTTGTTCAAGCCCGGTGTGTGGTTCATGCTTCCGGGCCCGTCACTGGAAGAGCGCGGGCTGGCTGCAGCCTTGCTCACCGCCGATGGGCAGCGCCTGGCAGCATCAGGCAGGCCAGACGCCGGAACGCCGTCCGAGCTTCGCACACTGCCCCCCCTGGCCAGCGGCGCTCCTCCCGGAGGGTCGGGCAATTGGATCGGCCGAGGGCTGCGCGCCGGCGAACGACTGGGCAGCTACCGCGCTATGCGTGAGTACCCCTTGTGGGTCATGGTCGACACCGACCGGCAAACGCTGACGGACAAGGCCACGGCACGTCTGAGCGGCTTTGCGGCCGCCGCGCTGCTGAGCATCGCCGCGGTGCTCGGTTTGAGCGCGCTGCTGGCACGTGCGCTGGACAAGACCGACGCCGCCTCGCGCCGCTGGGTGGACGCACAGAACCGCCTTGCCCAGCGCAACCAGGAACTGGATGCAGTGTTCACCAGTGTTCGTGAGCTCCTGTTCAGGACCGACGCCGAAGGCCGACTCCAGCTGGTCAACGCCCGCTGGTCATCGGCCACCGGGCTACAGCCCGGCGCCTGCATTGGCCAACCCTTGATCCAATGGGTGGCGGTCGAATCCCGGCTCGCCGTCGAGAACCTGCTGCGTCCGCAGCCTGACACCCTGCCGCGCCATGCGGAGATCTTCATCGACACCCCCACGGGCCGCTGCCGCTACGAGATGACGGTGGTGGCGCTGCTGGAGGGCAACACGCTGCAGGGCTTTGCCGGCAGCGCGGTGGACATCACCGAGCTGGTCAATACGCAGCTCAAGCTGCGCGAGCAGCTGGCCTTCAACGAAGCCCTCATCGAGAACAATCCCCTGCCGGTGGTCGTCAGAGACCTGGAAAACCGTTACCTGCGTGTCAACTCCGCCTGGGAGGCCTTCACGGGGAAGCCGCGCCATGGGGTGGTGGGCACCCAGGCAGAGCTGCAGCATGCGCCAGAACTCGCCGCGGTGCACGCCGCCAAGGACCACGAACTGATGGCCCAGCGGCGTGGCAAGATCCGCTACGAGGCGAAGGTGATGCGCGCTGACGGGCAGCTGCGCGATGTGCTGGTGTCCAAGGCCCTGATCTGTGACGGTCACGACGCCATGCTGGCCATCGTGGGCTCCTTCACCGACATCTCCGAGCTGCGCGAGGCCGAACGCATCACCCGCTTGGCGCGGGACGCCGCCGAGAGCGCATCCGCCGCCAAGACGGAGTTCATCGCCAACATCAGCCACGAGCTGCGCACTCCGCTGCAGGCGGTCCTCGGCTTTTCGGAACTCGGCGAGATGCGCAGCGCGCACGAGCCCAAGTTCAACAGCATGTTTGTGGACATCCACCAGGGCGGCCAGCGCATGCTGAGTCTTGTCAACGAGTTGCTGGACCTCTCCAAGCTGGACCGCACCAGCCTTCAGCTGTCGCGCGAATCCTTCGCCTTGCGGTCCCTGCTCGAGCAGGCCGTCTCCGAGCTGCACCCTCTGGCGCAGGCCAAAAACCTGACACTCAGCATTCACGGCCCGCCGGAGCCGGGGACACTGCACGTCGACACCCAGCGCATCGCCCAGGTGCTGCGCAACCTGCTGGCCAATGCCATCCGGTTCTCGCCAGCCGATGGCCCCATCGAACTGCTGGCACGCGAGCATTGGGCTGATGACGGCGTCCCTGGGCTGATCGTCACGGTGGCCGACCGCGGCCCCGGCATTCCCCCGGATGAGCTCGACAGCATCTTCGAGCCGTTTGTGCAGTCCAGCCTGACCAAGGATGGTTCAGGCGGTACTGGCCTGGGCCTGGCCATCGCCCGGCGCATCGTCCAGGCTCATGGAGGCTGGCTGCGGGCGCGCAACCGCGACGGCGGTGGCGCAGCCTTTCAGCTGTGGCTCCCGTTGGCCGAAGCTGAGAATAGCGCTCCAGCGTGATTGATTAAAATGATAAAAGTGGGATTTCAGTGCTCCGCTCACTGGAGAACTGACACGCACGCATCACTTGCAGAACGCTTTGAAGCGATTCCTCAAGGGCTGATGAGGCTTATGCGCGACGACACGGTACCCCTGCCGGCGCTGCGCCGGCAGGGGGCAGCCCAACCGCGCGCATTGCACGGCAGAACCGCCGCGCGTTCCCTATGCTGCGTCAAAGGGGGCGCAGAAAGCCGTCGCCCCACCGTAGACGGCCTGCGGTACCCCTCAGGCGGCTATGGGCACCAGGAAATCGCGGCCAATGCCCGCGCCCAGGTCGTTGACGCGGTCCAGGAACTGCGTCAGGAAGGCGTGAAGCCCGGTCATCAGGATCTCGTCAATCCGGCCGTACTTCAGGTCACTCTGCAGACGGCCGGCACGCCGCAGCGTCTCGGCGCTCTGCTGGTTGGCCACCTGCTGCAGGTTGGCCACCACCTCGTTCATGCAGGCCGCCAGTGAACGGGGCATGTCGGGTCGCAGGATCAGCAGTTCCGCCACCTTGGACGGCTGGATCACGTTGCGGTAGACCTTGCGGTAGATCTCGAAGCCCGAGACCGACCGCAGAATGGCGCTCCAGTGGTAGAAGTCGATCTCCTGGTGTTCCTTCACGTTGCCCGGTGGGGCAAAGTAGTCGCCGCCCGTCAACGCGTGGTACTTCACATCCAGCAGCCGCGCCGTGTTGTCGGCGCGCTCCAGGAAGGTGCCGATGCGGATGAAGTGCAGCGCCTCGTCCATCAGCATCGTGCCCACCGTGACGCCCCGGCTCAGGTGCGAACGGAACTTCACCCACTCGAAGAAGGCGCCAGGGTCGCGCTCGAAGGCGCCCTCCTTCAGCAGGCGGTTGAATTCCAGCCAGGTCTGGTTCTGCGTCTCCCAGACCTCGGTCGTCAGGGTGCCGCGCACCGCGCGGGCATTCTCGCGCGCAGCGCGCAGGCAGCTCCAGATGCTGGAGAGGTTGTTCTCGTCGCGCACCATGAAATCCATCACGTTGCGCGCGGTGACCGGCTGGCCACGCTGGCTGAACGAACTGGTGAGCTCGCTGATGCTCAGCAAGCCCCGCCAGCCCTGCTCGGCCATGTCGGCCGATTGCGGCAGCAGCGATGTTTGGTAATTCACGTCCAGCATGCGCGCCGTGTTCTCGGCGCGTTCCATGTAGCGTGACATCCAGAAGAGGTGGTCGGCCGTTCTTGAGAGCATGGTCGTCGAATCCTGTGAACCGTCGTCAGCCAATAGCCTGAATCGTGGAAGCCATCATTCCAGCACCCAGGTGTCCTTGGTGCCGCCGCCCTGTGATGAATTCACGACCAACGAGCCCTCCTTGAGCGCCACGCGGGTGAGCCCACCGGGCACCATCTGCACCGTCTTGCCCGACAGCACAAAGGGACGAAGGTCAATGTGGCGCGGCGCGATGCCCTGTTCCACGTAGGTGGGGCAGGTGGACAGGCTCAGCGTGGGCTGGGCGATGTAGTTGGCCGGGTTGGCCTTGAGCACCGCGCGAAATTCCTCGATCTCGGCCTTGCTGGCCGCGGGGCCCACCAGCATGCCGTAGCCGCCGGCACCGTGGACTTCCTTGACCACCAGTTCGTCGAGGTGCGCCAGCACATAGGACAGGTCGTCAGCCTCGCGACAGAGGTAGGTGGGCACGTTGTGCAGGATGGGCTTTTCGCCGAGGTAGAACTCGATCATCTTCGGCACGTAGGGATAGATGCTCTTGTCGTCAGCAATACCCGTGCCAATCGCGTTGCAGAGTGTGATGTTGCCCTTGCGGTAGACATCCAGCAGGCCGGCACAGCCCAGCGTGCTGTCAGGACGGAAGGCCCGCGGGTCCAGGAAGTCGTCGTCCACGCGCCGGTAGACCACGTCTACACGCTTGGGGCCCTGCGTGGTGCGCATGTAGACAAAGTCGTCCTTGACAAAGAGGTCCTGGCCCTCGACCAGCTCGATGCCCATCTGCTGCGCCAGGAACGCGTGTTCGAAATACGCGCTGTTGTACATGCCCGGCGTCAGCACCACGCAGGTGGGTTCGTTGACGGCGGCGGGCGCCACCGCGCGCAGCGTCTCCAGCAGCAAGTCGGGGTAGTGCGCCACTGGCGCCACGCGGTTCTGCACAAACAGTTCCGGAAACAGCCGCATCATCATCTTGCGGTTTTCCAGCATGTAGCTCACGCCGCTGGGCACACGCAGGTTGTCTTCCAGCACGTAGTAGCGCCCGCTGCCGTCGGCCTCACCGGCGCGCACGATGTCGATGCCGGCAATGTGCGAATACACGCCGCCGGGCACCTTGACGCCAGACATCTCGGGCCGGAACTGCGCGTTGTTGAGCACCGCGTCGGCCGGCACATGCCCGGCCTTCAGGATCTCCTGGCCGTGGTAGACGTCCTCGATGAAGCGGTTCAGTGCGGTGACCCGCTGCACCAGCCCACGTTCCATGTCCTGCCACTCCTGCCGCGGGATCACGCGGGGGATGAGGTCGAAGGGGATCAGGCGTTCGGTGCCTGCGCCATCTTCGTCCTTGGCGCCGTACACCGCGAAGGTAATGCCCACCCGCCGGAAGATCACCTCGGCTTCGTTGCGACGGGCGTGCATCACGTCAGCGGGCTGGGCCTGCAGCCAGCGCTCGTACTGGGCGTAGGGCTCACGGACGGCGCCTTGCAGCCCATGCATCTCGTCAAAGGGGTGTTTCATGCGGTTCCTGCCTTGAGGGAGCGTTGTTGGCTTGAGGGAGAGGGCTCTGGACTGCGGGTGGTCACACCCACGCTGAGGGTGTGCTTGCCGCCGCCACGGACGACGCCACGCAGCGGGGTGACATCGGCAAAGTCACGGCCGACGGCCAGGCGCACGTGCTCCAGGCCGGCGACGCGGTTGTTGGTCGGGTCCAGGTCAAGCCAGCCGTCGGCCGGCACACCGGGGGTGCCCGGCACATAGACCTGCACCCAGGCGTGGCTGGCGTCGGCACCCACCAGCTTGTCACCGCCGCCCGGCGCCTGCGTGAGCAGATAACCACTGACATAACGGGCCGGCACACCGAGCATCCGGCAGGCACCGATCATCACCTGGGCAAAGTCCTGGCAGACCCCGCTGCGCTGGGCAAGCGCCTTTTCCAGCGGCGTATCGACCTGCGTGGATTCGGCCCGGTATTCAAAGTCACGGTAAACCCGCTGCATGAGGTCGATGGCCGCGTCGGCCAACGGCCGCTGACGGGTGAAGCTGGCCTGGGCGTACTGCCGCAGCGCATCGAGGCGTGGCACGCGGGGTGACGGCTGTGCATAGGCCACCGCCGGGTCAAACACGGCACCGGCCACGTAGCGCAGCCGGTCACGCATGCGCTCCCAGGGCATCGACTGCGCCGCGCGCAGCCCCGCGAACCGCGGTTGAACACCCACGCGGCAGGCCAGCGTGACGCGCAATTCACGGTGCGGCTGTGTCAGGGCAAAGTGAAGGCTGCTGTTGCCGTGGCTGTCGCTGCGGGTGTGACGTGCGCTGGGTGCGGGTTCGATGTCAATGTGGTGGGCCAGTACCTGCTGGTGGGCGTCCACCAGCGGCGTCAGGTAGGCCACATGGTGAGACTGTGACACCGGCATCGCGTACACGTAGCGTGTCTCGTGCACGACATCGATGAGCCGCGCCGTGTCGAGCTGAACCCCTGTCATACCCGCTGCGCCTCGTCCTGCCCACCAGGCAGCGAAAAATAGTAATGGCTGATGTCGTCGGCCAGGCGCAGCGCGGTCTCCCGCAGCACGCGGCACTGGCGGGCCACCAGGCCAAACAGCGCAGGGTCATCCAGCGCGGCCACCTGCGCCAGGCTCAGCCCCGCGCCTTCTGCGGGCAGGCGGGCCAGCAGGCTGGCACGCCAGGCATCGGTACCCGGTAACTTGCGGGTCTCGGTGCGCAGGCGCCGCAGCACACCCGCCAGCGAACGCAGGTGCGTGTCGTCCACGATGAGCAGTTCCGACAACGCCAGCAGGTCGTCGTGGCGCTGGTATCGCGCCCTGAACGGGATGGCGCTGTCGAACAGGTCCAGCAGGGCGTCCACACCGGCCGAGGTCAGTGCGCGGCCCTTCTCGGCAAAACGCTGCAGGACATGCGCCAGCCCGATCAGCCGTTCCAGCAGGCGACCCACGATCAGCAGTCGCCAGCCGTGGTCGCGCCCCATGCGGTCGGTCTGCCCGCCCGTGGCGGCGGCCAGCTGCAGCGCCAGCCGTTCGAGTGCGGTTTGCATCTGCCCGACACCGGGCGGGCGTGTGCCGCCGGGCTCGAAGACGCTGAACCACTCCTCGCGCATGTCGCGGCACAGCTTCCACTGCTCGGGCGACAGGCGCTCGCGCACCGCATGGGCCGTGCGTTCCAGCGCGCTCAGGTTGAAGCCGATGCTGAAGCTCTGAGGGTCCACCAGGCCGGCCAACAGGGCCCGGCGGAACATGGGTTCGCTCTGCAGCAGGGTGGGCACGCCCTGGGGTGCCAGGCCGTTGTCCACCGCCAGGCTGGACAGCAGCTGCAGCAGCGGCGCCTCGACATCCTCGTCGTCGTCCATCAGCTGCAGCAGCAGGCGTGTCAGCCGCAGCTGTTGTTCGGTGCGCTCGGTGTAGCGCCCCATCCAGAACAGGTTCTCGCCGGTGCGGCTGCTGACCGAGCCCTGTCGCTGCTCCAGCTCGGCCAGGCTCAGGCGCTGCTGCACCGGCTGGTCAGGCTCGGCAGGGCCGTCGCCCACCACCCAGGTGTCCAGGCTGGTGCCGCCACGCTGCATCGACAAGCTGGCGTCTTCGCGCGGGGCCACACGTGTCATGCCACCGGGCAATACCTGCCAGCGGCCGTCGGTGTCGCAGATGGCGTAGACCCGCAGCAGCGCCGGGCGCAGTTGCACCGCACCATCGCTCCAGATGGGCGCCCGGGAAAACCGCAGGCGCGTCTGCAGCGTCCAGGCGTCTGGGTCTTCCTCGATGAGGGCCTCGGAGAAGGCATGCACCTGGGTGGTTCGACCGCCGCGCGGGAAAGTGCTGCGCAGCACCTTGTGGCGACCCTGCCCGCGCACATCGGCCCAGGCCGCGGGTTCACCACACCACCAGGTGGGCACCGCTGGCATCAGCAAGGGCTCGCCCAACAACCGCTGGGCAATGCCGGGCAGAAAACCCAGCACCGCCGGTGATTCCAGCCAGGCGCTGCCCAGCGCATTGGCCATCACCACCCGGCCAGCGCGCACCACCTGCACCAGGCCAGGCACACCCAGGGCGGAATCCGCACGCAGCTCCAGCGGGTCACAAAAGTCATCGTCCAGCCGCCGCAGGACACCATGCACGGGCTCCAGGCCGTCGACCGTCTTCATGTAGAGGCTCTCGCCCAGCACGGTGAGGTCGCTGCCTTCCACCAGGGGGATGCCCAGGTAGCGGGCCAGGTAGGCGTGTTCGAAATAGGTCTCGCTGTACGGGCCAGGTGTGAGCAGCACAATGCGCGGCGTGGCCCCGCGCGCCACGACACGGGCATCCGCTTCCAGTGAGGACAACAGTTGGCGGAAGCCGCTGGCCAGGTGCTGCACCTGCAGCTCGCGGAAGGCGTCGGAGAACTGCCGGGATACGACCAGCCGGTTGTGCATCACGTAGCCCAGCCCGCTGGGGCCCTGGGTGCGCTGCGCCATCAGCCACCAGCGGCCGTCGGCGGCACGGGTGATGTCAAAGGCCACGATGTGCAGGCGGCGGCCGCTGGGCGTGCTCACCTCCTGCAACGGGCGCAGATAACCCGGGTGGCGCAGCACCAGGGCCGGCGGCAGCAAACCTTCATGCAGCATGCGCTGCGGGCCGTAGACATCGTCCAGCAAGCGCTGCAGCAGCTCGGCGCGCTGCTGAAGTCCCGCCGCAATACCGGCCCACTCACCCGCTTCGATGATCAGCGGCAGCAGTTCCAGCGACCAGGGCCGCGCGGCCACGCCGCCGTCGCTGAAGACGTTGTGCGTGACGCCATCCTGGCGGATGCGGTCGATGACCTGCTGGCGGCGGCGGTCCAGGCTGGACGACAGGTCCAGCCCCTGCAAGGGTGCCGGCATGGCCGAGGCAAAACGCTGCCAGTGCGGCCGCAGCCGGTGGTGGGATTCACGCCACTCGTCGTAGACGCCGGGCTCCATCGGCCATGCACGCCGCAGCAGCACATCAGTGGCCGACACCGCCGCCTCCACAGGCGGCAGCGGCAGCAGCCCCTGCGACTGCTGCTGGCCCGACGGCTGGCGCGGCAACCCGGTCACGCGTCAAGCCCTGCGCAGATCGAGCGTGCTGGGGAACTCGGCGCTCACGCGTCCTGGCTGCACCTGCATCTTCCCTGGCGTGTGGCCGTGGGCGAAGAAGCGCGCCAGGCGGCGACTCTCGGCTTCATAGGCCGTGGTGGGGAAAGTGTCGTAGTTGCGGCCACCGGGGTGCGCCACGTGGTAGCGGCAGCCACCCAGTGAGCGGCTGAGCCAGTTGTCCACGATGTCGAAGGTCAGCGGCACATGGGTTCCGATGGTGGGGTGCAGTGCCGACGGCGGCTGCCAGGCGCGGTAACGCACACCGCAGACATATTCGCCTGCCCGCCCCGTGGGCTGCAACGGCGCGGCCTGCCCGTTGACGGTGACCACGTGGCGGTTGTCGTTCAGGCCATTGACTTTCAGCTCCAGCCGCTCCAGAGAGGAATCGACGTAGCGGGCGGTACCACCCGGCGCACCCTCCTCGCCCATGACATGCCAGGGTTCGAGCGCCGCGCGCAGTTCCATCGCGATGCCCGCCACCGCGGTGCTGCCGATCTTCGGAAAGCGGAATTCGAGGTGGGGTGCAAACCAGGCTGTGTCGAACGCAAAGCCGGCCTGCTGGAGTTCGGCCACCACGTCGTCGAAGTCCATCTGCAGGAAGGTGGGCAACAGGAATCGATCGTGCAGGGCTGTCCCCCAGCGGGTCAGCCGCGTCTGGCTGCCACCCCGATACGGTTCGCGCCAGAACCACGCCAGCAGCGTGCGCAGCAGCAGTTGCTGCACCAGGCTCATGCGCGCGTGGGGCGGCATCTCGAAGGCGCGCAGTTCCAGCAGGCCCAGACGGCCCGTCGGGCCATCGGGGGAATAGAGCTTGTCGATGCAAAACTCGGCGCGGTGGGTGTTGCCGGTGACGTCGATCAGGAGGTTGCGCAGGATGCGGTCGATCAGCCATGGCGGCACCGACACCCCACCGGCTGTCTGCCGCTCCAGCTCGGCCAGGGCGATCTCGAGCTCGTAGACCTGGTCGTTGCGCGCTTCGTCAACGCGCGGTGCCTGGCTGGTCGGGCCGATGAACATCCCGCTGAACAGGTAGCTCAGGCTGGGGTGGTTGTGCCAGTAGGCCAGCAGGCTGGCGAGAACGTCAGGCCGGCGCAGGAAGGGGCTGTCGGCCGGTGTGGCCCCACCCAGCACAAAGTGGTTTCCGCCACCCGTGCCGGTGTGGCGGCCATCGAGCATGAACTTCTCGGTGGACAGGCGCGTCTGGTGGGCGGCCTCGTACAGAAACTCGGTGTGGTCGACCAGCTCGGCCCAGTTGTGGGCCGGGTGGATGTTGACTTCGATGACACCCGGGTCGGGCGTCACCTGCAGCAACTTCAGGCGGGCGTCGCGCGGCGGCGGGTAGCCCTCCAGCACGATCTTCACGCCCTGCTCGGCCGCCGTGGCCTCGATGGCGGCCAGCAGCTCGAGGTAATCCTCCAGGTACTGCAGCGGCGGCATGAACACATACATCACCCCGCTGCGGCCGCCGTGCGCCGCCTCAGCCTGCGGGCCGTTGGCGCGCTGCGGGTCACGCACCTCGACACACAGGGCGGTGCGCGTCAGCCAGCCAGCCGATTCCGCCTGACCTGGCCGGGCAACCAGGCCGCGGGGGTGCGGCCGCGTGGGCGTGTGCGAGCTGGAAAGGCCAGAGGCCAAGCCCAGCGGCGACACACTGCCGGCGGGCCAGCCTTGCACCGTGTCCGCCGGGTGGTCATCGTCAGCGCCTTCGGGCCGGGTGTTGGCGGGCAAGCCAGGCGCAACGGCGGCAGCCGCGCCAGCAAGCGCAGCCCTGCCCGACGTGGACAGGGGCCACTGCCGACGCAGTTCCACGGCGGCCGGCAACGGTGCCTTGGCTGCAAACGGGTCCTGCTCGAAGACCGCCTGACGCTCAGCCGGCTGGGCCCAGGGCAGACTGTCCAGCGGCAGGCGCCAACCCATGGGCGAATCACCCGGGATGAGGTAGAGGCGTTCGTCGCGCATGAACCAGGGGCCGGTGACCCAGCGAGGGCCGGTATCACCCTGGAACCAGGTGCGCTGCAGCGGGAGCAGGTAACCCACCTCTGCCGCCAGGCCCTGGTCGAAGATGCGCCGCAAGCGGGCCCGCTCCAGTTCGTCGTCGAGCCGGCTGTGGTGCGGGTCGACGTTGACGGGCAGGCGGCGTTCGCGCCACAGGTAGTACCAGGTGTCCTCGAAGCCGGGCTGCACAAAGCGCTCAGACAGGCCGAGCCGCTGCGTCAGGCCGTCGATGAAGCGCCGCGCATCGGCCGCGGTATAGCGGTGCGGCTTGCGCTCGTCGGCAAACAGCGAGGGGTCTTGCCAGCAGGGTTGGCCATCGGCACGCCAGGCAATCGTGAGGGCCCAGCGTGGCAGCTGTTCACCCGGGTACCACTTGCCCTGGCCGAAGTGCAGGAAGCCGCCCTGGCCGTAACGCTGCATCAGGCGGTGCGTGAGTTCGGTGGCCAGGCCCCGCTTGGTGGGGCCGAGTGCGGCCGAGTTCCACTCGGCGCCCTCACGGTCAACCACGGACACGAAGGTCGGCTCGCCACCCATCGTCAGCCGGACATCGTTGTCGGACAGCACAGCGTCGACATCGCGCCCCAGCGCGTCGATGGCCTGCCACTGTTCCTCGGTGTAGGGCTTGGTCACGCGCGGCGATTCGTGGATGCGCGTCACCTGCATCTGGTGCTCGAACTCCACCTCGCAGGAGTCCACTGCGCCGCTCACCGGGGCGGCCGTGGAGGGCTCGGGTGTGCAGGCGACCGGGATATGGCCTTCACCCGCCATCAGCCCCGATGTCGGGTCCAGGCCGATCCACCCGGCGCCCGGCAGGTAGACCTCGCACCAGGCGTGCAGGTCGGTGAAGTCGACCTCGGCACCGCTGGGGCCATCCAGCGCCTTCACATCGGGCTTGAGCTGGATCAGGTAGCCGGAGACAAAGCGCGCCGCCAGGCCCAGGTGTCGCAGCAGCTGCACCAGCAGCCAGCCGGTGTCGCGGCAGGAACCGGACCGCAACCTCAAGGTTTCCTCGGGCGTCTGCACGCCGGGCTCCAGGCGGATCAGGTAGCTGATGTCGTTCTGGAGTCGCTGGTTCAGCCCGACCAGAAAGTCGATGGTGCGCTGCGTGTCGCGCGAGACGCTCTTGATCAGCTGATCGAACAGGGGTGTGGCCGGGTCACGGGCCAGGTAGGGGGCCAGGTCGTGGGCCAGATCGGCCTCATAGCGGAACGGGTAATGCTCGGCCGAGGGTTCGAGGAAGAAGTCGAAGGGGTTGTAGACCGACATCTGGGCGACGAGGTCCACCGTCACCGTGAATACATCGGTCTTTTCCGGGAACACCAGGCGCGCCAGGTGGTTGGCAAACGGGTCCTGCTGCCAGTTGATGAAATGCGGTTCCGGCTCGATGCGCAGCGAATACGACAGGATCGGCGTGCGGCAATGGGGCGCTGGCCGCAAGCGCACGATCTGCGGAGACAGGTTCACGCGTCGGTCATACCGATAACGGGTGACGTGATGGAGCGCGACGTGGATGGACAAGAGAAGTCTCCGTTGGGGGTTGTTCGAAAGTCTGCCAGAGAAGCGTGCGCCAAACAGCCTGGCCAGGTCGCGCCGGCCGCAGCGGAGGACTCCGCGGCGGTGAGCCGTGGGCTCACGGCTCGCCCGGATGATGCCAGTAGCGGCGGCTGCGGTCGCGCTCGCAGAAGCCAGGGTCCACGGGGTTGGCCGGGCCGGCAGCATGTACCGGCGTCGGGGCGGGCGAAGAAGGCCACTGCCAGGCGCCACAGGCATCGCTGCGGTAGAGAAGCGCACCGCGTGACTGCACACGCTCCACCACGGTGGGTGCCGGATGGCCGAAGCGGCTGCGGTAGGCAGCCTGTGCCAAGGTGATTTGCGCGTGCACTGCGTCCAAGAATGCCGGGCTGCTGGAGGTTTGGCTGCCATGGTGCGGCAGCATCAGGATGCTTGCATGCAGCGTGCCAGGGCTGCCGTCGGTTGGCGGGGAGTGCCCCAGACGCCGAACGAGTTCGGCTTCCTGGGCAGCCTCGATGTCACCCGTCAGCAGCACCCGCGGCCCATGACGGTCATGCACGCGGACGACGCAGCTCAAGGCATTCGGCTTGAGGGCACGCTCGTAGTCATCGCGCGCAGGGTGCAGCACCTCAAAGCGCACGCCGTCCCACACCCAGTGCTGGCCGGCCTCGCACCGCTGGTGACGCGGCAACTGCGCGAGCAAGGGATTCCCGTCCTCCAACGAACTGAGGCTGCTGTGCACACGCGCCTGGGCCAGCAGGGTCCGCGCACCGCCGGTGTGGTCAGTGTCGCGATGGCTCAACACCAGGCGGTCGATGGGTGGCTGGCCCTGTGAACGCAGCCAGGGCAGCAGCACACGGGACGCGGCATCCGACGGCGCGGCGCCACGGCCATACGTGGGGCCGGTGTCGTAGAGCAGACGGTGGTGCTGCGTCTGAACCGAGAACGCCGTGCCCTGCCCGACATCCAAGGCGACCAGGCGCACCTCGCCCCACTCCGGTGCGTCTGCCCTGGACAGGAGCATCGGCACGATGAGGCACGCACCACAGATGCGCAGGCCCAGCGGCAGTGGCGCGATGGCCAGCACGCCGCCCAGCAGGCCCGCCAGCGCCACCCAGGGTGCAGCCGCCGCAGCCGACCATGTCGCCCAGGGGCCCCGCGACAGCGGCTCAAGCACAGCCATCAGCACCCCGACAGCACCCTCTGCCGACGGCTGCAGGGCGGGCAGCACCACCGACAGCATGGCCAAGGGTGTGACCACCAGCGTGACCCAGGGGATGGCAAAGAGGTTGGCGAGGAAGCCCACGACCGACAGCTGCTGAAAGAACAGCAGCGTCAATGGTGCCAGCCCGAGCGTGGCCATCCATTGGGTGCGCAAGGCCGCCCGCACCTGCGCCCCGATGTCGAACACCGCCACGGCCGCTTGGCTGTCACCCGAGAGGATCAGCATCGCCACCGCGACAAACGACAACCAGAAGCCCACCTGCAACAGCGCCCATGGGTCCAGCACCACCACCACCGTGGCGGCCACGAGCAGTACCCAGTGGGCCGGCCACAGGCGGCCGCTGCCCTGCATCACCGTGGCCACGGCCAGCATCCAGACCGTACGCTGCGCGGGCACCCCCCAGCCCGCCAGCAGCGCATAGGCCAGCGCCAGCAGCAAGCCGCCCCAGCGCGCCGCCACCGGGGCCGGGCAGTGGCGCAGCAGCGTCACCGAACGGCTCCACAGCTGCCCCACGAGCACGGAGGCCACCCAGGCCCACATGGTGACGTGGAGCCCGCTCACGCTCATGAGATGGCTGACGCCGGTCACGCGGAACAGCTCCCAGCCGGCCTTGTCGATGGAGGATTGGTCCCCCACCGACAGCGCAGCCAGCACACCGGCCGCATTGGCCTCGGCCGGGTTGTCGGCCTCGCGCTCGGCACGCCGCAGCAACCCGTCGCGCAGCTGCTGCCGCCAGCGGTCAAGCCGGTCTTCGCCGCTGCTGCCCAGCCAGGTGGCTTCACCGCGCACCATGCCGGTGGCCCCCAGGCCACGTTCGAACAGCCACAGTTCGAGGTCAAACCCATGGGGGTTCATCAGGCCATGGGGCCGCTTGAGCCGCACCGTCCAGCGCCAGCGGTCACCCGCCCGGACAGGCATCGGAGGCTCCGCCACCAGCGATTCGCCATCAAAGCCGCGATACCAACCCAGGCTGATGGCCGGCGGCAGCTGCACCGGCTTGCCGGCCAGCCTGGACGATTCCACCCGCACCTCGAACAGCACCCCTTCCGGCATGAACCGCGGCAGACCTTGGACGCGGCCCTCGATGAGCAGATCACGGCCCTCGAGGGACGCCGGCAGCGCCTGCGACAGACGCCAGGAGGCCCGCGCTTCGGCCACGCAGAAGGCCACCGCGGCGACGCAGGTCGCCAGCACCACCAGGCGCCGGCCAGGCCAGCGCCGCAGACCCCAGGTGGCGATCAGGCCCAAACCGACCAGCGCGGCCAAGGCCAGCGCCACGGCTGCGGGGCTGAACACATGCACCAGCAGGCGGGGCTGCTGCAACTGCCAGGCCGTCCCGGCGAGCCACGCCATCATCAGGCCCGGCAGCAGGGCCGGTGCCGGCAGCGTCTTGCCCCAACGCACAGCCTTGCGCGACGGGCCCTCCCAGGCAGCGTTCACGGGCCCAGTGTAGGATCTTGGTCTGAATCGCTCGCGGTCCCCATGGGGCCCCCACGCAGGGCTCCCTCCAACGAGTCACATCAGCGAGCGTTGTGACGGCGCGGTGTCTGTGCAGTCAAGCTGCCTGGCAGCCCCTGGTCGGACGCCGCAGTTCTCTCCAACCGGTCTTACACCCTCATGAGCATTGCACAACGCCTGGGCGAGCTGGGCATCCAGCTTCCCGCCGTCGCCGTTCCGGCGGCGGCTTATGTACCGTTTGTCAGGTCAGGTTCCCTGGTCTTTCTGTCGGGCCACATCGCCCGGCGTGACGGCAAACCATGGGTTGGCCAGCTGGGCCTGACCATGTCCACCGACGAGGGTAAGGCCGCGGCGCGTGCCATCGCGATCGATCTCCTCGGCACCCTGCAGGCCGCCGTTGGCGACCTGTCCCAGGTCAAGCGCATCGTCAAGGTGATGAGCCTGGTCAACAGCACCACCACCTTCACCGAACAGCACCTGGTGACCAACGGCTGCTCCGAGCTGCTGGTGCAGGTCTTCGGGCCTGAGGTCGGCGCGCATGCCCGCAGCGCCTTTGGTGTTGCGCAGATTCCCATGGGTGCCTGTGTGGAAATCGAACTGATCGCTGAAGTCGCGTGAGCAACCTGCTGACCCACCCCGTCAAGCTGTTTGCCATGGCGGCCGGCACCTGTGTGCTGGCCATGGGAGCAGCCCTTCACACCCAGCACGTGATGGGCATGGAGCCCTGCCCCTGGTGCGTGCTGCAGCGGCTGATCTTCGTGGGCATCTTTGCCTTTGCAGTGCTGGGCATGGCCTGGCGCCGGCGCCTGGGAGTCATGGTGGCGGCCCTGGGGATGGATCTCCTGGCCGCGCTGGGCGTCGCTGCCGCGCTGTGGCAGCACTTCGTGGCGTCGTCGTCCAACTCCTGCAACCTCACCTTCGCCGACCGCTTCATGAGCGCCACCGGGCTGGACGGGCTGCTGCCGGATGTCTTTGCCGCGCGCGCCTCCTGTGCCGAAGCCGCCACGACGCTGGTGGGTGTGCCCTATGAATTCTGGAGCCTGGCCACCTTCGCGATGGTCGGCACCCTGGCCGTGCTGGCCCTGCTGAGCCAAATGCGGTCCGCGCGCTGAACGCCTGTCTGAAGGACGTGGCCATACGGGTGCCGGGCCGTGTGGCCAGACACCGCAACATTGCCGGAACTTGACGTCACTCGGGTCAGGGCTACAGCGGCCGGCCTATCATCGGTGCATGGCACACGCAGCTGAAAACACCTCCCAACCCGATGTCCTGATCGTCGGCGCCGGGCCTGCAGGCTTGGCCCTGGCGGTTTCACTGGCTGACGCCGGCTTTGAACCCTGGGTGCTGGAGCAGGCGCCCAGCGCCAACGTGGAAGTGCCCGCGGAAGACGGCCGCGACATCGCGATGACCCATCGCGGCCGCCGCGTCCTGGAAAGTCTGGGCATCTGGCAACGCCTGCCTGAGGCAGACATCGCGCCGCTGCGCCAGGCCAAGGTGCTGGACGGCGATGAGTCCCGCTCCCTGCTCAACTTCAGCGCACACGGTACCGCGCTGGAGGCACTGGGTTGGCTGGTTCCCAACCACCGTATCCGCGCTGCCTGCTGGCAAGCCGCCACCGAACGCCCGGCCATCAAGGTGTTGTTTGGCGCGCAGGTGACGCAGTTGCACCTGCAGTCTGACCGCGCGAGCCTGACGCTGGCCGACGGCCGACGCTTCCAGGCCCCCCTGGTCGTGGCCGCCGACAGCCGCTTCTCCAACGTGCGCCGCATGGCGGGTATCGGCGCGTCGGTACACGACTTTGCGCGCAGTGTGGTCGTGGGCCGTGTGCACCACGAACACGAGTCCGACGGCATTGCCTGGGAGTGTTTCCGTTACGGCAACACGCTGGCCATGCTGCCCATGAACGACCGCCAGTCCTCTGCCGTCATCACGGTGGACAGCAACCGGGCGCCCGAGTGGTTGGCCCTGAGCGACGACGAGTTTGTCGGCCGGGTGCAGGCGCAGTGCCCACCGTCTCTGGGCATGCTGAAGCCCGCAGGGCGTCGGCACCATTACCCGCTGGTCGGGGTCTATGCGCATCGCTTCACCGGCCACCGCTTTGCCCTGGTGGGTGACGCCGCCGTGGGCATGCACCCGGTCACGGCGCACGGCTACAACTTCGGGCTCTATGGCGTTGAGGTGCTGACGCAGGTGCTGCGTGATGCACGTGCCGCTGGCCGCGACATCGGCAGCGCACAGGTGCTCTCCCGCTACGGCGAAGAACACCGGCTGACCACCCTGCCCACCTACCTCGGCACCAACGCCATCGTGAAGCTGTTCACCACCGAGTGGGCGCCGGCCAAGCTGGCCAGACGGGCCGTACTGGCGGTGTCGGAAAACCTTCCGCCGCTGAACCTGGTGGTCAAGAGCGCCATCACCCGTCAGCTGACGGGCCGTACGGGTCTGCAGTTTCCCGGCGGCGTGGGGCGGTTTGGTTCCGCGCCCTGAACGGGCCCTGATCGAACGCTGAACCCGCGCTGAATGTTCCCGTCTGGTTCGGCCTGCACGTCAGGCCGGCACGGTTGTGGCAGATCGCCCGTCGGCGCCCGAACCCACGGTATCGGGCAGCTGAAAGGCTCTGACGGCCAGTGTGAGTGCGCCGGCATGCTCCTGCAAACCAAGCGCCACATCGGCCGTCTGCGACACCATCATCAGGTGGCCCTCAGCGTCCTGCGCCAGCACTTCCATCGACTCATCCAGCATGTTGATGCCGGAACTCTGGGCAAACGTGGTTTCCCAGATGCCCTGAACCAGGTTGCTCATGCTGGTGACCTGCCCCACCATCTGGTGGATGGAGGTGCGGGCCCCTTCGGTCAGCGGGCCGCCGGCCAGCACATCGCTGCGGCTGGCGTCCACCATCGTCTTGATTTCCTTGGCCGCCGCGTTGCTGCGCGTGGCCAGTTGGCGCACTTCGGCAGCCACGACGGCAAAGCCCTTGCCCTGATCACCCGCGCGGGCCGCTTCCACGGCCGCGTTCAGCGCCAGCAGGTTGGTCTGGAACGCAATGCCCTGGATCATGCCCACCATGTCCGCGACGCGGTTGGACGACTGGGTGATGCCGCGCATCGTCTGGCCCACCTGGTCGATGGCCGAGACACCCCGCGTGGCGCTGCTGCCGGTTTCCTTGGCCAACCGGCTGGCGTTTTCAGCCGCCTCGGCGTTCTGCGACACAAAGCCGGTCACGGCCTTCAGGGCCTGAGATGTCGACTTCAGTTCAGCCTGATGCTTGTCGGCGCGTTCGCGCAACTCCTGGCTGTTCGAGGCCATCTGCTCGCTGGCCTCGGCCAGGCTCATGCCGCTGCGACGCACCTTGCCGACGATGTCCGACAGCGAATCGCACATGCCATTGAGCGATTGCATCAGCTGGGCCAGTTCGTCGGTGTCGCGCACCTGGGCGCGTTGCCGCAAGTCACCCGCGGCGACAGCCTGGGCCAGGTCACGGGCCTGTTTCAAGGACTTGACCAAGGTCTGCGACAGTAACCAGCTCAAGCCCATCATGGCCGCCACACCCACACAGAGAACCACCATCAGGATGAGCTGCGAGCGAGCGGCCATCTGGTCGAAGTCCTCGATGGCCTGGGCGGCCATCTTCGTGCCTTCAGCGACCGTCTTGTCGACTTCGGCGCGGTGGTCACGATAGGCCCTGTGCGCCTGCGGCAGCAACGCTCTGGCCGCGGCCATGTCATCACGGGCCACGTGCGCGACCATCTCACGGGCCGCCTGCATGAAGCGTTGGGCATCGTCATGCTGCTTGCCCAGCAGCAACTTCTCCAGCCCGAACGGTGGTGACTTCTGCCAGTGCTGCATGCGGGCGAAGTAGGCCTTTGACAGCTGGTCCAGCTGCGCAGCCGCAGCCTCTGCCGACATGGTGCCTTCCAGGGACTGCGACAGCACCAGCCGCATCTCGATCAGATAGACCGGCGGGGGAAGCACATCAGCGATGACGTCCTTGGCCACCAAGGCCTTGCCACTGTGCGCTGTGAGGCCGCGGGCGATGCCCATGCCCACCGCGACGCAGGTGCACAGGATGACAACGCTGAGGATCGCCAACCAGAGCTGACGCGTCGCGACCGAACGAAAGCGAAGACCCAACATGAGTGGCCTGCCAGAAAGATCCAATCGGCGGTTCTCGACAGAAAACCGGAGTTAACGGATTCTGAGCAGGTCCTGCCCATCGACATGCGATGAACAGTCGGGATTTGCACGCCCTTTAGAACGCCTGGTTCAGGCCGGCACCACGCGCATCGGCCGCACGAAGCTGTCGATCTTGCGACCCTTGCGGGCTCTCTTGCCCACATAGAGCTGTGCAGCCGCAGGCCGCAGCAGCTCCTCGCGCGGCTTGCCCCCGCGCCCCTGGCCCAGCACCTGCAAGGCGCCAGCGTAGGCCGTCACGCACACCAGCGGCGTCTTGGCGTCCACTTCCATCAGCGTCAGGCCACGGCCGCCCTTGGGCTGCATCTTGAGTTCATCCAGGCCGAAGCACAGCAGCCGTCCATCCTGCGACAGGCAGGCCACCTTGTCCTGGGCGGGCTGCACACACACCGGCGGCAGCACCTGCTCGCCGGGCTCCAGGCTCAGGAAGGCCTTGCCGGCCTTGTTGCGGCCATGGAGGTCACCCGCCTTGGCCAGCAGCCCGAAGCCCCCGCTGTTGGCCAGCAGCAGCAAGGTGTCGGCGGGCGACGCCAGGTGGTGGGCCGGCTGCGTGCCAGGTTCGAGCTCGATCAGCGTGGTGATGGGCGCACCGTCACCGCGCCCGCCGGGCAAGGTGGACACGGCCACGCTGTAGGCCCGGCCGTTGCTGCCCAGGGTGACCAGCGTGTCGACGCTGCGGCAGGCAAACACGCCATACAGCGCATCACCCGGCTTGAACTGCAGGTTGGCGGCGTCAACCTCATGGCCCTTGAGTGCGCGCACCCAGCCCTTGAGGCTGACCACCACCGTCACCGGCTCGTCGACCAGCTTGACCTCGGCCACCGCGCGGCTGGCCGCTTCCACCAGTGTGCGGCGCTCGTCGCCGAAGGCCTTGGCGTCGGCCTCGATCTCCTTGATCATCGTGCGCTTGAGCACGGCGGGACTGCCGAGGATGTCGTCCAGCTTCTTCTGCTCTTCGCGCAGGCTGGAGAGTTCCTGCTCGATCTTGATGGCCTCCAGCCGGGCCAGCTGGCGCAGCCGGAGCTCAAGAATGTCCTCAGCCTGACGGTCGCTCAGGCTGAAGTGTTGGATCAGCGCGGGCTTGGGCTCGTCGCTCTCGCGGATGATTCGGATGACCTCGTCGATGTTCAGCAGCACCAGCTGCCGGCCTTCGAGCACATGGATGCGTTCCAGCACCTTCTTCAGCCGGTGCTGGGTGCGGCGCTGGATGGTGGTCTGGCGGAAGCTCACCCACTCCAGCAGCATCTGGCGCAGGCTCTTCTGAATCGGCCTGCCGTCCAGCCCCACCTGCGTGAGGTTGATGGGCGCGCTGGTTTCCAGGCTGGTGTGCGCCAGCAGCACGGTGATGAGCTCCTGCTGCTCCACCGAACGGCTGCGCGGCTCGAAGACCATGCGCACCGGCGCGTCCTTGCCCGATTCATCGCGCACCGCGTCCAGCACCGACAGCAGCGTGGTCTTCAGCTGCAGCTGCTCAGGGCTCAGCGCCTTCTTGCCGGCCTTCACCTTGGGGTTGCTGAGTTCCTCGATCTCCTCGAGCACCTTCTGCGCGCTGGTGCCGGGCGGCAGCTCGGTGACGACCAGCTGCCACTGCCCGCGGGCGAGTTCCTCGATCTTCCAGCGCGCCCGGACCTTCAGGCTGCCCCGGCCGGTGGCATACGCCGAGCGTATATCGGCGGCCGAGCTGATGATCTGCCCGCCACCCGGGAAGTCTGGCGCCGGCAGCAGCGCCAGCAGCTCGTCATCAGGCAGCTGCTCGTTGCGCAGCAGAGCCACCGCCGCGGCCGCCACTTCGCGCAGGTTGTGGCTGGGGATCTCGGTGGCCAGGCCCACGGCGATGCCGCTGGCGCCGTTGAGCAGCACAAACGGCAGCCGCGCCGGCAGCTGCCGAGGCTCCTCGGTGCTGCCGTCGTAGTTGGGCTGGAAATCCACCGTGCCCTCGTCGATCTCGTCGAGCAGCAGGCGCGCGATGGGCGACAGCCGGGCCTCGGTGTAGCGCATGGCGGCTGCGCCATCACCGTCACGGCTGCCGAAGTTGCCTTGGCCGTCGATCAGCGGGTAACGCTGGCTGAAGTTCTGCGCCATGCGCACCAGCGCGTCGTAGGCCGCCGTGTCGCCATGGGGGTGGTAACGGCCCAGCACATCGCCCACGACACGCGCGCTCTTGACGGGCTTCGGGGCCCCGCTAGCGCCGTGGCCCAGGCCCATGCGCTGCATGGCATACAGGATGCGCCGCTGCACGGGCTTCTGGCCATCGGCCACGTCCGGCAGGGCGCGGCCCTTGACCACGCTCAGCGCGTATTCCAGGTAGGCGCGTTCGGCAAACTGGGCCAGGGCGATGCTGTCGTCGGGTGCAGCGTGGGGGGCGGGAGGAGGGTCGAAAAGATCGGGCATGGAGAACGGGGTTGAGACGGCCTTTACAGCGGCAACTGGAAGCGCTGTCCCTTGTAGCTGAACGTGGCGGCCTTGGGCCCGATGCGCTCGAGCACCAGGCTGCCTTGGGTCGCGCCGGGGACACTCTGCCCCTCGCGCACGACCTGACCGTCGAGCACCAGCATGCGGCTGGCAGCATCGGGCGAATACACCGCGCCATTGACGGCCAGGGGCGGCAATTCACGGCGCAGGGGCTCGGGCAACTCGCGGAAAAGCGGCATGTTAGCCGCTGCCGGGTTCGTGGCCTGGGCCACGGCGGGCTCTGCGGACTCTGCGGGCGCCGGACGGACCGCGGGAAGCGCCGGTGCGGTGGGTGACGCCGGCAGCGCGGGGCCCGCGGGTACCGCAGGCGCCGCAGGTGCAGCACGCGCAGCCGGTTCGGCGCCGGCGCCTGGCAACTGCGGCTGCAGGGGCGGTACACCGGGATCCACCCGCAGGGCAGGTGGCGGCGCAGGCTCGGGCAACAGGGCCGGCAGCGGCACCAGCACCGGCGCTCCGCGCGTCGGGTCGGTGGCCACTGGCGCCGCTGGTGGTGAGGGTGAGGGTCCCGGCGCGGGTACCGCCCCCGCCACCCGACCTTCGGCGGCAGGCGGGGCCCCTGTCGGCGCGGGTGCGGGCTTCAGCACCCATAAGGCCACCGCGGCACTGAACAGCACGGCCCCCAACGCCAGGAGCCAACCCCTTCGAGAACGCGGCGCTTCCGCCGACTCGGCGTCGTCAGTGCCCGCCAGCGCAGCGCTCCCCGCGGCAGGTCCCTGGTCGTGCAGGCCGGGAACGGCCAGGCGCTCCCGTTCCCGCTCGGTCTCGGCGCGGCGCAAGGCATCAAGGATGAGTGACATGGCAATGGCCGTCGGGGTTGGCGGGTGGTTTGGCGGTCAGGGTTGAGCCAGTGCCGTGGATGCTGGGGCGGCGGGCGATGGTGAGGCCTCGGTAACCGGCACTGGGCCGCGCGACACCCACCAGGCTGCAAAGGCCGCCGCAGCCAGGCCGATCAGCACACCGGCCACCACCAGCGTGAGCATCTGGCGCTGCGCGAGTTGCCCACGGCGGCGCAGCACCGACGGCGCCGGCTTGCCAAAGACTTCGGCCGCGGCACGTTCGACAATCTCGGTGTCGATGCGCGGCTTGCCCTTGGCGT
This sequence comes from Rubrivivax sp., assembly GCA_021298085.1. Taxonomy (GTDB): domain Bacteria; phylum Pseudomonadota; class Gammaproteobacteria; order Burkholderiales; family Burkholderiaceae_C; genus Rubrivivax. The sequence continues at coordinate 10,990 of JAJTDE010000026.1, read as the reverse complement.
AGCTGCCCAGCAGCGCGCGGTCACACAGCAGGTTGATGCGCCGCGGCACGCCGCGCGACACCTCGTGGATCAGCGCCAGCGCACGCTCGTCGAACAAGCCTTGCGCCACCGCCCCGGCAACCGCCAGGCGGTGGTGCACATAACGCACCGTCTCGTCCTGGCTCAGCGCCCGCAGGTGGTAGCGCGCGATCACCCGTTGCTCAAGCTGCTCCAAGGCCGGCTGCGCGAGCATGTCACGCAGTTCAGGCTGCCCGATCAGCATGATCTGCAGCAGTTTGCGTTCGGCCGTTTCCAGGTTGGTCAGCAGGCGCAGCTGTTCCAGCACGTCCAGCGACAGGTTCTGGGCTTCATCGATGATGAGCACGTTGCTGCGGCCGGCCGCGTGCTGCTCCAGCAGGTAACGGTTCAAGGCGTCGACAAAGGGTTTCACGCCCACACCGGGCACTGGCGCGGGCGCCTCAACGCGGAACTCCTGGCACACCGACTCCAGCAATTCCTGGACGGACTGCTTCGGGTTCAGGACATAAGCCACATTGACATCGGCCGGTATCTGCTCCAGGAAGCAGCGGCACACGGTGGTCTTGCCCGCGCCGATCTCGCCCGTCAACAACACAAAGCCACCCCCGCTGCGCACCCCAAACAAGAGGTGGGCCAGGGCTTCGCGGTGACGCTCGCTCATGTACAGGCAGCGGGGGTCAGGCGCGATGGAAAACGGCTCACGGCGCAGCCTGAAGTAGGCCGCATACAGCGGCAGCACGCCGGCCGAGGCGCTGGACGCCGCGCTGGGCTCTACCGGCGTGGCGGACTCTCGCGGCGGCAGCAGCTCGTCGCGAATGGTGTCCGGGTGATCTGCGTCAGACATCCACCTCCACCGCGTCGCCATGCAGTTCCATCAGCTCGCGTCGGGCCGCCGCCTCACCCTTGCCCATGAGGCGGGTCAGTGAGTGCACGTCGGCGTCGAAGCCCAGAGTCCCAAAGCGCACCTGAAGGAGGCGGCGGGTGTCTGGGTTGAGCGTGGTCTCCCAGAGCTGTTCGGCATTCATCTCGCCCAGACCCTTGAACCGGCTGATCGTCCAGCTGCTGTCGCGCGCGCCTTCCTTGCGCAGCTTGTCCAGCGTCACCTGCAGCTCGCCTTCATCCAGCGCGTAGAGCTTGGCCGCTGGCTTCTTGCCGCGCGCCGGGGCGTCCACCCGGAACAGCGGCGGCCTGGCCACGTACACATGGCCACGCTCCACCAGCTTCGGGAAGTGCCGGAAAAACAGCGTCAGCAGCAGCACCTGGATATGCGAGCCGTCGACATCGGCGTCGCTGAGGATGCACACCTTGCCATAGCGCAGGCTGGAAAAGTCGGGCTCGTCGTTCGGGCCATGCGGGTCGACCCCCACAGCGACCGCGATGTCGTGGATCTCGGTATTGGCAAACAGCCGGTCGCGCTCCACCTCCCAGGCATTGAGCACCTTGCCGCGCAAGGGCAGGATGGCCTGCGTTTCCTTGTCGCGGCCCATCTTGGCGCTGCCGCCGGCGGAGTCGCCCTCCACCAGGAACACCTCGTTGAGCGTGGTGTCGCGGCTTTCGCAATCGGTGAGCTTGCCCGGCAGCACAGCCACGCCGGAACCCTTGCGCTTTTCCACCTTCTGGCCGGCGCGCTGGCGCGTCTGGGCCTGGCGAATGACCAGTTCTGCCAGTCGCTTGCCAAACTCGACGTGCTGGTTCAGCCACAGTTCCAGGGCCGGGCGCACATAGTTGCTGACCAGTCGCACGGCATCTCTGCTGTTCAGGCGTTCCTTGGTCTGGCCCTGGAACTGAGGGTCCAGCACCTTGGCCGACAGCACAAAGCTGGCGCGGGAAAACACGTCCTCTGACATCAGCTTCACGCCCTTGGGCATCAGCGAGTGCAGTTCGATGAAACCCTTGATGGCCGCAAACAGCCCGTCCTTCAGGCCCGATTCGTGGGTGCCGCCGGCCACCGTCGGGATCAGGTTGACGTAACTCTCGCGCAGGGTGTGGCCGTCTTCGGTGAAGGCCACGCACCAGGCTGCGCCCTCGCCTTCAGCCGCGTTGTCGGTGTCCTGGCCGCTGGCGTACTGCTCGCCTTCAAACAGCGGAATCACCGATTCGGCCAGCAGGCCCTGCGAGAGGTAGTCGCGCAAACCGCCCTTGTACAGCCAGGTGTGGACTTCGGCGTCCTTCCCGGTCGCCTTTTCCACCGTCAGCGTGACGCTGACACCGGGCATCAACACGGCCTTGCTGCGCAGCAGGTGCACCAGCTCAGGGCGCGGCAGCTCGGCGCTCTCGAAGTAGCGAGGGTCTGGCCACACCCGCACGCTGGTGCCCTGCTTGCGGTCGCCGCCGGTGCGCTCGCGCTTGCTCACCGGCTCGATGACATCGCCACCGGAAAAGGCGATCTGCGCCACCTGCGCATCGCGGTAGACCGTCACCTGCAGCCGCTTGGCCAGGGCGTTCGTGACACTCACGCCCACGCCGTGCAAGCCGCCGCTGAAGCTGTAGGCGCCGCCTGAGCCCTTGTCGAACTTGCCGCCTGCGTGCAGCCGCGTGAAGACGATCTCCACCACCGGCACCTGTTCTTCCGGGTGCAGGCCCACAGGAATGCCACGGCCATCGTCGTCGACGGTCACTGAACCATCGGTGTGCAGGATGACCCCGATGCGCTTGCCAAACCCGGCCAAGGCCTCGTCGGCCGCGTTGTCGATCACCTCCTGGATGACGTGCAGCGGGTTGTCGGTGCGGGTGTACATGCCCGGCCGCTGCTTGACGGGCTCCAGGCCCTTGAGCACGCGGATCGAGGCTTCGCCGTAGCTGCCGGCAGTTGTGCGGCTGTTCGCCGCCTTTCCTTCATGAATGGCCATAACGGGGGATTCTAGGGAGACCGGTCACGCGTAACGCGCCATGGCCAAGGCGCGGGCGTCGATCTCGGGTTGGCGGCCGGCGATCTGGTCGGCCAGCACGCGGGCCGTGCCGGCGGCCATGGTCCAGCCCAGCGTGCCGTGGCCGGTGGCCAGCAGCAGGTTCTGCACGGATGTAGGCCCGACGATGGGCGTACCGTCAGGCGTCATCGGTCGCAGCCCGCACCAGAACGTGGCCTGCGACACATCGCCGCCGCCAGGGAACAGGTCGGTCACCACGTGCTCCAGCGTCTTGCGGCGCGGCTCGCGCAGCGCGAGGTTGTAGCCCGCCAGCTCGGCCGTGCCGCCCACCCGGATACGGTCGCCCAGGCGCGTCACGGCCACCTTGTGGGTCTCGTCCATGATCGTGGACTGCGGTGCCGCGCGTTCATCGGTGATGGGCACGGTGATGGAGTAGCCCTTGACCGGGTAGACGGGGATGTTCAGGCCGATGCCCTTCAGCAGCAAGGGCGAGTAGCTGCCCAGGGCCAGCACGTAGCGGTCAGCCCGCAGCAGGCCGGCGTCGGTGAAGACGCCGGTCAGCGCACCGCCACCCACCTGCAGCCCGTCGATGCGGGTGTCAAAGCGAAAGCGCACACCCTTGGCCTTGGCCATCTCGGCCAGCCGGTTGGTGAACAGGAAGCAGTCGCCCGTCTCGTCACCCGGCAGGCGCAGCGCACCCACAAACTTGTGCTGCGTCTGCGCCAGGGCCGGCTCCACCTGGCAGAAGCCGGCACGGTCCAGCACCTCGTAGGGCACCTTGTACTGCTTGAGCACCTCGACGTCACCATCGATGCCGTCGAGCTGCTTCTGCGTCCTGAACAGCTGCAGCGTGCCCATCGCACGGTCGTCGTACTGGATGCCCGTTTCCTGGCGCAGCAGCTTGAGGCGGTCCCGGCTGTACTCGGCAATCGGCACCATGCGGCTCTTGTTCAGGGCGTAGGCGCGTGCCGTGCAGTTGGCCAGCATCGCCGCACCCCAGCGCCACATGGCCGGGTCCAGCAGCGGCCAGATCACCAGCGGGCTGTGGGTCATCAACATCCACTTGATGGCCTTGACGGGCACACCCGGACCGGCCCAGGGCGAGGAGTAGCCGGGCGAGACTTCGCCGGCATTGGCAAAGCTGGTTTCCAGCGCGGGGCCGCTCTGGCGATCGACCACCTCCACATCGTGGCCATCACGGGCCAGTTCGTAGGCAATGCTGGTGCCGATGACACCTGCGCCGAGGACGATGACTTTCATGGACACACCGGTAACGGACGACACGCCGGCCAGCGAAGGGGTGGTCAGACCACCCTCCGCGCCAGTACCTCAGAAGCCAATGTACCGCCGAAGTGGCCACCGATCGCTCGGGCAGGGCAAGCGCGTACCGCCTGGCGGCCGCGCTCAGGCGTCACAATCAGGGGCATGTCGTTACCCACCCCCCGCCCCGCATCGGCGCTGCCGCTGGCCCAGGTTCTGCTCTGTGGCGCGCTGATCGTCACCTTGTCGATGGGCATCCGACACGGCTTCGGCCTGTGGCTTCAGCCCATCACGATGGACCGCGGCTGGACGCGTGAGCAGTTTGCCTTTGCGCTGGCGGTGCAGAACCTCAGCTGGGGTGTGGCCGGGCTGTTTGCCGGGATGCTGGCTGACCGCTTTGGCGCCTACCGTGTGCTGCTCGCCGGCGGCCTGCTCTACGCCCTGGGCTTGTCCTTGATGGCGCTGGCACCGACGGCTATCGCGTTCACCGCCTCCGCCGGTGTGGTGCTGGGCATGGCCCAGGCCGGCACCACCTACGCCGTCGTCTATGGCGTGATCGGCCGCAACGTGTCGGACCCCGCCAAGCGCTCCTGGGCCATGGGGGTGACGGCCGCCGCTGGGTCCTTCGGGCAGTTCCTGATGGTGCCGGTGGAAAGCGGGCTGATCAGCGGCCTGCAATGGGGCGCGGTCAACCTGCCCGGCCTGGGTTGGCAGAACGCCCTGTTTGTGCTGTCGGGCATGGCGTTGCTGATCCTGCCGCTGGCACGGTTTCTGCGCGAGCCCGCGCTGGAAGCCGGCACCAGCCGGCCGCGCCAGACCATCGGCGGCGCCCTGCGTGAAGCCTTCGGCTACCGGCCCTTCCAGTTGCTGATGGCCGGCTACTTCGTCTGTGGCTTCCAGGTGGTCTTCATCGGCGTGCACATGCCCAGCTACCTGAAGGACCAGGGGCTGTCACCCCAGGTGGCCACCGTCGCCCTGGCCCTGATCGGGCTGTTCAACGTTTTTGGCACCTATGCGGCCGGCTCCCTGGGCCAGCGCATCCAGAAACGCTACATCCTCAGTGCCATCTACTTTTCGCGGGCGGTGGCCATCGTGCTGTTTGTGACGGCACCGCTGACACCCTGGAGCGTCTACCTCTTCAGCGCCGTGATGGGGCTGCTGTGGCTGTCCACGGTGCCACCCACCAACGCCGTCATTGCGCAGATCTTCGGGGTGCAGTACTTGTCGATGCTGGGCGGCTTTGTCTTCCTGAGCCACCAGATCGGCTCGTTCATGGGCGTGTGGCTGGGTGGCCTGCTGTATGACGCCTACGGCAGCTACATGCCGGTGTGGTGGATCTCCGTTGCGCTGGGTGTGTTTGCCGGCCTGATCAACCTGCCGGTGCGCGAGACAGCCATCAGCAGGCCCGCGGCGCCGACAGGCGCGGCCGCAGGGGCCGGCCTGTGAGCAGGCTGTGGCGGCTGACCGCCCTGGTGTGCGCCGCCGTTGTGATGGCCATCACCTTCATGGCCTACTTCAGCCCCCATCTGGCCGCCGATCTGGCCAACCGGTTCTGGGCCTGCTTCTGATGGCTTCACCGACTGCAGCCCCTGTGCCGACGGCCACTGCGGTAGCGCCCGAAGCCCGGGTGGCCTCCCAGGCCCACGGCGCCGTGGCTCAACCCTCGGCGTGGGTGCTGCGCTGGCAGCACCTGCTGGCCCCTGGCGCGCGCGTGCTCGACCTGGCCTGCGGAAGCGGGCGGCACGTGCGGCACCTGGCGGCCTGCGGCTTTCGCCTCACGGCCGTGGACCGTGACAACCAGGCCCTGCAGCCGCTGGCAGACTGCGCCGAGACGCTGTGCGCCGACCTGGAAACCGGCCCCTGGCCGCTGGCCGGGCGGCAGTTCGACGGGGTGCTGGTCACCCACTACCTGTGGCGCCCTCGCTGGCCGGCCTTGCGTGAGTGCCTGGCGCCGGGCGGCGTGCTGATCTACGAAACCTTCGCCCATGGCCAGCAGACGGTGGGCCGGCCCTCGCGGCCGGAATTCCTGCTGCAGCCCGGGGAACTGCTGCAGCTGGCCAGCGGCCTGCGCGTGGTGGCCTACGAAGACGGTTTCATCGACGCGCCCGCCCGCTTCATCCAGCGCATCGTGGCCGTTCGCGTGGCGGCCGAACAACCGGCCACCACAGATGGCCAGCTTCCCATCAAACCGCCTGTCCGCTACCCACTGCCCTCCTGAGCCCTCCGCCCCGCCTGCAGTGCCCGGCCCGCGCCGCTGCCCATGACCCCCGTCGGCGCACAGGTAAACTGGACCCCTCAACAGGAACACCCCATGAAGCCCATCCTTGGAAGCATCGTTGCCCTGGTGACGCCGATGCACCCCGACGGCAGCATCGACTACGCAGCACTGCGCAAGCTGATCGACTGGCACATTGCCGAAGGCACCGACTGCATCGGCGTGGTGGGCACCACGGGCGAGTCCCCGACGGTGTCGATGGAGGAGAACTGCGAAGTCATCCGCGTGGCCGTCGAGCACGCCAAGGGCCGCGTGCCCATCATGGCGGGTGCCGGCGCCAACAACACCCGTGAAGCCATCGAGCTGACGCGTTTTGCGAAGGCCGTGGGGGCTGACTGCACGCTGCAGGTGGTTCCCTACTACAACAAGCCGTCGCAGGAAGGCATGGTCCAGCACTTCCAGGCCATCGCCGAGGCGATTGACCTTCCCGTGGTGCTGTACAACGTGCCTGGACGCACCGTGGCCGACATGCTGCCCGAGACCGCGCTGCGCCTGGCGCAGGTGCCCGGCATCATCGGCATCAAGGAAGCCACCGGCAACATCGAGCGCGCCGCCTACCTCATCAAGCACGCACCCAAGGGCTTCTCGGTGTATTCAGGCGATGACGGCACGGCCATCGCGCTGATGCTGCTGGGCGGTCACGGCAACGTCAGCGTCACCGCCAACGTCGCACCCAAGCTGATGCACCAGCTGTGCATGGCGGCCATCGAGGGTGATGTCAAGCGCGCCACGGCCTTGCACATGCGCCTGCTGGCCCTGCACAAGCAGTTGTTCTGTGAACCGAGCCCCGCGCCCACCAAGTGGGCCCTCAGCCAGCTGGGGCTCTGTGGCCCAGCGGTTCGCTTGCCGATCGTGCCACTGACAGAATCCGGGCAGGCGTCGGTGCGTGCCGCCCTGCAGGATGCGGCGCTGCTCTGACGCCGGCCGCCAGACTTTTTTTCAGCCCCTCCGGCCAGCCCCTACCCGAGAACCAGGACGACTTGATGACCGCTCGTACCCCGACCCGTTTCCACGCATGCGCGGCCGTCTCCGCCGCCGCAGCGCTTTCGCTGTTGGCTGGCTGTTCCACGGTTGACGGCGTGTTCAGTGGCTCGCGAGTGGATTACCGCAGCGAAGCCGCCAAGACCCCCGAGCTCGAAGTGCCGCCTGACCTGACGCAACTCGCGCGCGACAGCCGATACCGCCCGCAGAGCGGCGTGGTGACGGCCAGCGGCGTGGCCAGCGGCAGCGGCGCCAGCACCACCGCGGCCACTACCACCAACGCCGTGGCACTCAATGCCCTGGGCGGCACTCGTATCGAACGCCAGGGGGACCACCGCTGGCTGGTGACGTCTGTGCCACCCGAACAGCTTTGGCCTGCTCTGCAGAGCTTCTGGCAGGAGCGTGGCTTCACCCTGTCGGTCGACAATCCCCAGGTCGGCGTCATGGAGACAAACTGGGCGGAAAACCGCGCCAAGATCCCGCAGGACGCCCTGCGCCGCACCCTGGGACGGCTGATCGAGAACCTCTACGACAGCGGAACACGCGACAGCTTCCGCACCCGTGTGGAACGCACCCCCACGGGCACCGAGGTCTACATCCTGCACCGGGGCATGGTCGAGCAAGTGGTCGGCCAACAGAAGGATCAAACCGTCTGGCGTGTCGCCCCCAACGACCCGCAACTCGAGGCCGAATTCCTCGCGCGCTTGCTCATCAAGCTGGGCGGCGGCAATGAGACGACGGCGCGTCAGGCCGTTGCCAATGCCCCGGCCAAGGCGCCAGCGTCCACCGTGGCCGCTGCACCCAGGCCGTCGGAAGCCACCAGTCTCGAGATCAACGAGGCATTCGATCGTGCCTACCGCCGCGTCGGCCTGGCGTTGGACCGCACCGGCTTCTCAGTCGAAGACCGCGACCGTTCAGCCGGTCTGTTCTTTGTGCGTTACGTCGCGCCGGGCACGGGCGAGGATGCCGGTTTCTTTGGCCGTCTGTTTGGCGGCAAGGATGCCCAGACGCCCGTTCGCTACCGCGTGCTGGTGCGGGCCGCGGGTGAGGGCAAATCGGTGATGTCGGTGCAGAACAGCCAGGGCCAGCCGGAGACCGGTGACGTGGCCAGGCGCATCGTGTCCCTGGTGGCGGCTGACCTGCAGCGCTGAGACCGCCGGTACGCACGCGGGCCCGAGGCGGCCCGCCAAACGCCCCTCCAGAACAGCCACCTCACGTCAACGTGGGGTGGCTTTTTTCATGGCCGCAGCCAGGCGGGGCAATCACCGCGCAAGCGGCCGCAGGCGTGGATGGAGGACGAGGATGGAGGGGAGAGAGAGGTGGAGGCGCGACCCGGAGTCGAACCGGGCTAGACGGATTTGCAATCGTACGAACGAAACATGCACCCGCGTTGACTGCTGTAGATAGAATCAATACACATCAACAACTTATGCACGATTCACTGGACATCCAAACAGGGATTGCGTTGATTGGTTGATGGTTCGATTGAGGAAATCGTCTTACATCTACCGTTACACACTGCCGATGTAATGGTGGATGTAATAGAACCGAAGGGCGCACCGTGGCACGAGTGAATCTGACGAGGGCAAAGGTTGACGGGTTCAAGTGCCCCGCCGACAAGGCCCAGGCCTTCCTTTGGGACGCCACCGCGCCCGGGCTGGGCCTGCGTATGACGCCAACCGGGAAGCCGTCATACGTGTTCCAGAGCCTGTTTCAGGGCCGCACCCTGCGCTTGACCATCGGCAGCCCTGACGCCTGGACGATTCCAAACGCGCAGGCCCGAGCCCGCGAGTTACAGCGCCAAATTGACGAAGGGCGCGACCCGCGTGCGGTGAAGGCCGCAGCGACCGCCGCCGACGTGGCTAGCCGAGAGGACGCAAAGCGACAAAGCGTGACCGTCTCCGAGGCTTGGGCCGCCTACTTGCTGGAGCGCCGGCCGCACTGGGGCGAGCGCCACTATCAAGACCACGTTGCGAAAGCAGCGCCGGGGGGCGTGCCGGGCAAGCGCAGCAAGTCGCTACAGCCGGGAATTCTGGCGCCCCTGATGGCAAAGCCACTGAGGGACCTAGACGCCGCCACCATCGAAGCGTGGGCCGCCCGCGAGGCGAGAAACCGCCCCACTTCCGCCCGGCTGGCGTGGCGCCTGCTTAAAGCCTTTCTGGGCTGGTGCGCAGAGCAACCGGCCTACGCTGGCGCTGTTCCAGACAAGAACCCCGCGAAGTCCAAAAAGGCCCGGGAGTCGCTGGGCCGCCCGGGGGTGAAGGCAGACGCGCTGCAACGCGAGCAACTGCCGGCATGGTTCGATGCCGTGCGAGGCATCCATAACCCCGTGGTGGCAGCCTATCTGCAAACCGTGCTCCTGACTGGCGCCCGGCCCGGCGAGGTGCTGGAAATGCAATGGGAGGACCTGAACACCAAGTGGAAGGGCCTGACCATCCGCGACAAGGTGGAGGGCGAGCGCACCGTCCCGCTTACCCCCTACGTGGCACACCTGCTGGCCGCCTTGCCTCGCCGCAATCAATGGGTGTTTTCTGGCGCCAGGGCTGACGTAGTGGCCGCGCCTAACGAACTCCACGCCCGCGCCTGTGGAGTGGCCGGCATCGACGGGCTATCGCTGCACGGCCTGCGCCGCTCCTTTAAGAGCCTCACGGAGTGGCTGGAAATCCCGGCCGGGGTGGTGGCGCAATTGATGGGCCACAAGCCAAGCGCCACCGCCGAGCGTCACTACACCGTCCGCCCGCTCGACCTACTTCGCGTGCACCACGAGCGCATCGAAGCTTGGATTCTGGAACAAGCGAAAGTTGAGTTCGACGCAGCGGTTGTGGCAAACGCTGGAGGGCTACAGCTAGTAAGCGTGGCCTAGGTTTTCCTCCGCCCCTGCTTTCCCACAACGCCAAAGACGACGCCCCCCGAAGCAAGCCACAGCAGGGGAATACTCACGGCGGAAGTAGGTATTAATCGACCGTTTCTTAATCCGCGCCATGGGGTTGCAGAATTCAGAACAACGCACCTATAATATTTCAAATTCTGGAGTTTGCCACTTGGCATGACAGCGCGGAAAGACGCGAACCCGCCTGACGCCGGGCGCTACCCAGTGGCGAATGCGAATCCGAAGTTCTGTCGCTAAAGCGACTCCGCGATAACCGGCGGCGCCCCTCGGATGCGAAAACGGTAAGTTGTTCCTTCGTGGAATGTCTACCTTTTAGCATTGGAGCGTGTATGCACACTGCCGCCACATTCGCTACCCGTGTCGATTTCGAACCGGGACCCGCCTTCGTATCGCTTGAACGCGAAACCCGCGCCGCCGTAGATACGGCAACCGCAGCTCATCATCTGAATCGAAAGCCTCAGACACTACGCTGCTGGGCGGCTTTTGAGTCAGGCCCTATTCGTCCACTGCGCATCAACGGCCGCCTAGCCTGGAGAATCGAGGACATTCGCTGCCTTTTGGGAGTGGCGCAATGAAAAACGCCCAGCCCCACACGAATGCAAGACCAGGCGCCCTTAACGACGCAGATTCTACGGTTTCGCTCGCCAAGACGAGCACCCTAACACCCCGCCAGTTACGCTTAATTGACGCGCTGCTAAA
>JAJTDE010000139.1 GCA_021298085.1 Rubrivivax sp. | reverse complement strand
AACTGAAGAACACAGACCTGAACGTCGTTGCCGATAAGCAGCTCGCCTTCGGCTATCACCATGCGATGTCCAAGCGCACCACGCTGTATGCCGACCTGATCAGCGAGCTGCGCGACAACGTGCCCGCCAACCGCAAGAGCACCGGCTGGGACGTCGGCATCAAGCACAACTACTGATGTCCTGCCATGCCCGCCCAAAGGATGCCACGCCGGCTAACCACGACCCGGCTGAGTGGAGTACGACGCCGAGCAGATCTGGACTGATCAGCTGGCCATCGCGCATGAGGCGCCGAGGGCCCACGGCCCGGCGGACACCGACATTGCCGCTCTCTGAGCCACCAACCATCGTGAGACCAAGGTGGTCGGGACCGCGCCAGCGATCGGCTGCTGCACCTCACCATCGTTTGATGCGTCCATTGTCAGAACGTGCTGGAGCGGATACCGCCACGACTCGACATGGCCGCCGCGTATGCACCGGACCGAGGGGAGGAGGGTCAACGTACCCGCAAGATTGCCGCATCTGATCCTCCAGCTGTGGGGGCGCCAGGCACCGCGTGGAGCTTCGATGCCGGCCTGATCGTTCTTGATCCCCTGGCGCGGCGTCTCTCAGCAGCCGAAAAGGACTAGGTGATCCGGTCCCGAGGCTTCGAACTGTGGTTGGAGCTTGCCGCTCACGCGGGCGAACTGGTGACCAGCGAGCGCTTGCTCGAGGCCGCGTGGCCGACAGATGCCGTGGACCTCAATAGCCTCCAGGTACAGGTGAAAGCGCAGCGCAGGGTGCACAGTCTTCATGCTCATGTGCCTTCCGCTTGCATATGGTCTTGCCATACACCACATCGAGTGGTTTTTCCAGCGGTCCCCATGGTGATCGGCGGCAGGTACGTCACATTTGGCACTGTCTATGGCACCCCGATGTATTGGCTGTTGGGAGCTTCTCTCGGCGCGGCGGCGCTGTTCTCGTACGTTCTAGTGCTACCCCCGCACCAATCCGCGCTGCTTGGGGCAGCTGTCGAGGTTGTGTTCGGTGCGGTTCTACTGGCAGTAAAGCGTAATGCCGCCTAGCACGCCGGTCAAGCTGACCCATCTCTTCGTTGTCGACGCTCATCGTCACGCAAACAGCAAGAGTTGCACCCTCGGGGTCGCTCAGACATCTCCTGTCTCCCGGTAGTCGCCCTCGAGCGAGAACGTCACTGTCTAGCTCTTTGATGCGTCACTGCAGAGACTGCGGGCGTCTCGAAGCCGGGGCGGCCCACCGAGGCCATCTGAGGTTGGCTTGACCAAGAGGCCGATCAGCTCTGAGTCTCGTACACAGAGAGTTCATCTGAGGATGACGCCCAAACCGCGCTGCGTGGGGCCATCGTTGAGCGACGCTGGTGTTGAGTTCAGCGAACCTCGCTAGCGAATTTCAACGAACCGTGCTAGCCAGAATTCGCTGTAACTCGCTGATTTAGAACGAGTTTTCGCCGCCGCTGCCTTCGGAGGCCATCGTTGTATCTGCGCGACTGCGTTGCCTTTCGATTCCATGAACCTTGCTATTGCATTTTTGGTTTCTATGAAGCATGCTATTGGCGTCTTCATGGACCTCTCCTGTGCAAGATTCCCTCCCCGTCACCGAGCGCGAGATCGCCATCGCCAAGGTGCTGCGCCCGCTGGGAACAGGCCCGTTGAACCACAGCCACGCCGAGCGCGCCGCGCAGCTTCTGGGGGTGCACTGGACGACCGTCTACCGATTGCGTGCCAGGTTCCTGCGGGACCCTCGGACGTCATCCCTGGTTGCCGACAAGGGCGGGCGTCGCTGCGAGCCCGAGCGCCTGGCCGCGGCGGTGGAGACCGTGGTCACCGATGTCGTGTCGACCTGGCTTCCTGCGCAGCGCTTCCTCGCACACCCCATTCTCGACACCCACATGGAGGTGCGCCGCCGCTGCGACGCTCTGGGCCTCAAACCCCCGGCGCGCAATACCGTCGAGCGTCGCGTGAAGGCGCACCGCGAGGCTGAGTTGATGTTCCTTGCCTCTCTGCCTGGGGCGCGTATGGCCCCCGGCAGCTTCGGGGCGGAACATGCCCTGGAAGTGGTCCAGATTGACCATACCCAGTCGGATGTCGTGGTGCTCGACCGTTTCACGCGCAAGCCCATCGGCCGGCCGTGGCTGTCGTTGGCCATCGACCTGGCCACCCGCACGGTGCCGGCCTTCTTTGTGGGCATGGAGCGCCCGAACGCGGCCACGGTGGCCCTGCTGGTCAGCCGCATCGTGCAACCCAAGGACGCCTGGCTGCAGCACCTGGGTCTGACGCTCGATTGGCCGGTGTTTGGCATCCCGCGGACCATTCACTTGGACAACGCGGCCGAGTTCCGAAGCCGCGCGCTGCGCACGGGTTGCGCGCAGTACGGCATCGATCTGGACTACCGGCCCGTGGGCCGTCCCAACTATGGCGGCCACATCGAGCGGATGAACCGCACGCTGATGCAGCGCTTGAAGGGACTGCCCGGCGCGACCGGTAATTCCCCGAAGGACCGCAAGGGTCGACAACCGGAGGAATCCGCCCGTCTGACCTTGTTGGAGTACGAAAGATGGCTGGCCCTGGAGGTTGGTCAGCGTTACCACCACAGCGAGCACCGAGGCCTGTTCGGTGGCACCCCACATGGCGCCTGGCAGCACAGCGTCGAAGCACGTCAACCCAGGCTCCTTGCGTCCGGACCCGACGCGGCCATGGAGATGCTGATTCACTTCATGCCGCTGGCCAACCGCAGCATCCAGGCCGATGGCCTGCTGCTGCACCACATCCGCTACTGGCACCCGGTCTTCGTCGTCTGGCGTGAGCAGGGGCGGCGAGTGAGGGTGCGCTACCACCCCGAAGACCTGTCCCGCATCTTCGTCAGCGCAGACGGCCGCAACTATGTCGAGGCCCGCTACGCCGACCTTCGGCGACCGGCGATATCCCTGTGGGAGCACCGCGCAGCCGTGCGTGCCCTGCGGGCCAATCATGACAAGCGCGTGTCCGAGAGCCTGGTCTTCCAGGCCATCGGCCAGCAGCGCGAGATTGTGCGCGAGGCCAGACGCAAGACGGCAGGTGTTCGGCGAGGGCTCGATGCAGAGGCCGTGTCCGATAGGGCGATGAGGCACCCCATCGACGCACACCGGCCAGCGACGGGCCAGCCGGCAGCCGTCGACTACGACAAGCCGGTCGAACCCTTCAACGCGGAGATCTGGAGATGAGCACACGAGACCCGCTGTTCCCGCACCTGCTGCCAGCGGCCCGTGAGCTCCTTCAGACCGACAACTCCCAACGCATACAGGCACTGCGTGCCGACCGATGGATCGATTACCCGCGTGCCGTGGAGGCACTGGGCAGGCTGCAAGAGCTTGTGCAAACCCCGCGTCGTGAGCGCATGCCCTGCTTGCTGTTGCATGGCCCGTCCAACATCGGCAAGACCCAGATCATCGCCAAGTTCCTGCGCGACAACCCGCCGAGCTACGACAAGTTCAAGGGCGTGGAGCTGCGCCCGGTCGTCAGCATGCAGATGCCACCGGCGCCAGACCAGAAGCGCTTCTACCGCGCCTTGCTGGAGGTTCTGGGCGTGCCGCAAAGCCCGACGTCCACGCTCTGTACGCTGGAGCACATCGCCCGTGACATCCTCAAGCGCATCTCGCCGCAGATGCTGGTGGTCGACGAAGTCCATCACCTGCTGGCGGGCAGCGCTCGGGAGCAACGGGCTTCGCTGAATCTGCTGAAGTATCTGGCCAACGAGGTCAAGATGAGCATCGTGGCGGTCGGCACGAGCGACGCGCCGGTGGCGTTCCAGGCTGACGCACAGATCCACAGCCGCTTCAGGCCCTTGGAACTGCCTCGATGGACAGAGAGCGATGACTTCAGGCGGCTGCTGGCGGCCTTCGAGCTCGTGCTGCCCTTGCGCAAGCCGTCCAACCTTCAGCAACGTCCGATGGCTCAGTTCATCTTGACGGCCAGCGGTGGGTTGCTGGGCGAGGTCTCAAGACTGCTCACAAAGGGGGCCGAGTTGGCGATCACCACCGGCGCGGAACAGCTCAGCCTCGACATGCTCGAAGACGCCGCCTATGGCCGCCGATAGAGCCTGGCCAATGACGCCAAGGCCGCAACACGACGAGGCCTTCGGTAGCTGGTTGGGCAGGGTGGCGGCTCGGTACCGCATCGGGGTTGACGAGTTGATCAAAGCGGGAGGAGTCGAAATCGACATCGGCGAGCGAGCCAACGCATGGCTTGCAGCGATGCCGATAGGGGAGGGCAGCATCCGCCGGCTGTGTTCACTGTCGATGCTGAGCCAAGGCGATCTGGTACGAATGCTCCCCAACAGCCCAATACGCAGATCGGTTTTCCCCTGTTGCTTTCGCTGCCTGATGTTGAACCCGTGGGAAGTTGAGGCTCCCTACTGGCCGCTGCGATGGATGACAGGAGAAGGCGCGCGATGCGTCCATCCGACGAGCGAGATCGAGAACGTCACGCCCGGCATGCTCAGCCATGGGAGAAACATGAGCCGGCTGATGAGGGAGATCGAGCGCAAGCGGTGCAAACGGGCAATCAAGAAGTCAGCGCCGATCATGGTTGGACGGCGCTGCTAGCAAGGTTCGCGGATCGGATTAGCAGGGTTTGTTGAACTCAACACGGGGTGGGCAGGATTCATCGGAAACCGCTTGTTCACCGCTCAGCCCCTGGCCGCTCTTGGACCAGCGACTTGTCGAATTGCGGGAACAGCACCCTGTTCTCCAACTGGATGTGCGCCTCCAAGTCCTCGGCGAACTGCCTCGTTGCCGTGCAAAGCTGGACCCAGGTGCGGCAGGCATCGCCGGGCGGCGTCGCTTGATGAGTCAAGGCCATCAACTGCGCGAGCCTGTGAGCATGTTCCTCATGCTCGGACATCATGACGCAGATCGGGTGGGTCACAAAGGAACTGCCGCCCCGCGCCAACATTGGGAAGAGAATCGTCTCCTCCTTCTCCATGTGCGACAGCAATTCGCTGTGCATCGACGTCAGCAGATCGGTCAAGCCCCGCGGAACTTCGGCGTGGTCCGCATGCACGGCCTCCACCTTGGCCGCAAGCTGAATCAGCTCGGGGAGCTGCTGACGATGGACTTCGTGGAAGCGCGTCAGGATGTGCTCGATCAGCGCACCCGGCTCGGTGGGCACTGGTGACTCTTCGGCCTGCGGTGGCGTCCGAGGCTCCGAAGTGGTGGGCGCCGTGTATCGGGCATCCACCCGGCTGATGTTCTGGTGGTGGGCCTGCAGCATGTCGGTCAGATCGGCGCTCGCCTGTGCGTCGTTGACCTGCGGTATCAAGGCCTGGAGCTTGCGGATCACCCAGGCTTGACCTCGGTTCAGAAACTTCAGTCGCTCGTCCACATCGGCAATGGCCATCGCCTTGCCATGAAAAGCGCCGGTGGCACTCGAGGGCGTGGCTCCCAGCGATTTGATCGTGCGCATGAGCATGCTGCACCAGCGGACCTCGTCCTTGTGGATGTCTTCCACGAGTGCCGCGAGCTCGGGGTCAGTGATCGACCTTCCCGTCTCCATCGCTACGCGGGCGCCCGCGCGCTCGGCCTCCAACAGTTCGTTGAGAGCAACCAGCAATGCCGTGCG
The DNA here is from genome assembly GCA_021298085.1 of Rubrivivax sp. GTDB lineage: Bacteria > Pseudomonadota > Gammaproteobacteria > Burkholderiales > Burkholderiaceae_C > Rubrivivax. The sequence goes on along the minus strand of JAJTDE010000139.1, from coordinate 4,966 downwards.
TGCCGGGTCCGTCGTGGCTGGAACAGAGGTCGTTTCCGGCGAGGCGGCAGATGTCTGCGGTAGTGTCGAATTCATGAGGTCGAGGTCGCGTGCGACGGTGGGTTGGCTGTGGAAGGGGAGCCTGCAGCTGCAGGCCTTGCGAAGAGCGGAAAAAGTTCCTCGTCTTCTGCGCGAATGTGCTGTGCCAGCTCTGCGGCCAAGTCGTCGAGGCCTTGAGTGAACTGGAGGAGCACCAGGTCCGTGCCGTGAGCCTTGGTCAGAACGCCAAGGTGCGCACGCAGAGCGCTCATGGCTCGCTCATGTGCGAGGTGTTCGCGATGTAAGTCATCGATCAGCAGCCCGATCAGCGTGTTGCCGCCTTGCTCCATCATCGGAAACAGACGCATCTCTTCCTTGAACATGTGCTGTTCGAGCGCGTTGCCCATCGTGCGCAGTTCATCCGCCAGGCCGTTGGTGATACCGCGCGCCTCAAGCGCCGCGGCCATGGAAAGGAGCTCGGGCAGTGCGCGGCGGTGGCTTTCGTGAAACTGCGTCTGGATGCGGTCGATGAGGGCGCTGACCTGACGGGTGGCTTCTGGAGACATGTGGGGTAAAGGCTGGCGATTCCGGCGCAGTCTGGTCGAGGGCCCAAGCCGTTGACGTTGACCCAGGTCAAGTTCTGAACCAAAGGGGCCCTGCGTAGTTCTTCAGAACTATGTCCAGACAGCGAGCCATCGTTCTTCTGCCGCGGTGCGAGTAGCCACCGTGCTGATGTTCACCGCGGCCGTGCCGGTGGACAGTCTCGTCACACCCAAGACGAGTCAGGCTCATGGTCACCACCTCCACTTCCATCCCGCGCCAGGCGTGGTCCGTACTCATCGTCAGCACGATCGCCTTCACCGTGTGCTTCATGGTGTGGATGATGTTCGGCGTCATTGGCATACCGTTGAAGAAGACGCTCGGCCTGAGTGCCACGGAGTTCGGTTTGCTGACGGCCACGCCTGTGCTCACGGGCTCGTTGATCCGCGTGCCGCTGGGCATCTGGACCGATCGCTATGGCGGCCGCATCGTGATGACGCTGCTGATGGCGGCCACCGTGCCGGCCATCTGGCTGATGAGCTACGCCACGGCCTACTGGCACTTCCTGGTCATCGGACTCTTCGTCGGACTGGCAGGCGGTTCGTTCTCGGTGGGCACCCCCTACGTGGCGCGCTGGTTCCCGAAGGCGCGTCAAGGCATGGCCATGGGCGTCTATGGCGCCGGCAACTCCGGCTCGGCTGTCAACAAGTTCGCCGCGCCGGTGCTGCTGGCCATCGGTGGTTGGACGCTGGTGCCGCAGGTTTATGCCGCGGTGATGCTGGGAACGGTCATCCTGTTCTGGCTGGGCAGCAGCAGCGACCCCAGGCACCTGGTGCCGTCGAACGTGAAGTTCAGCGACCAGCTCAAGCTGTTGAAGGACCCCAAGGTGCTGAAGTACTGCCAGTACTACAGCATCGTGTTCGGTGGCTACGTGGCACTGGCGCTGTGGATGGTGCAGTACTACGTGGGCGAGTTCGGTCTGACGATTCAGACGGCGGCGCTGCTGGCGGCCTGCTTCAGTCTTCCTGGCGGTGTGCTGCGCGCCATCGGCGGCATCCTGTCTGACAAGTTTGGCGCGCACCAGGTCACCTGGTGGGTGCTGTGGGTCAGCTGGATCTGCCTGTTCCTGTTGAGCTACCCGCAGACCGACTTCACCGTGCTGACCGTCAACGGCCCCAGGACCTTCCACATCGGCCTGAACGTATACCTGTTCACCGCGCTGATGTTCATTCTGGGTATCGCCTGGGCCTTCGGCAAGGCCAGCGTCTTCAAGTACATCGGCGACGACTACCCCAGCAACATCGGTGCCGTCAGCGGCATTGTCGGGTTAGCGGGTGGCTTGGGTGGCTTCGTGTTGCCCATCATGTTCGGTGCGCTGATGGATCTGACCGGCATCCGTTCGAGCGCATTCATGTTGATGTACGGCGTCGTCTGGGTCTCGCTGATCTGGATGTATTGGACCGAGGTGCGCAAGACCGAAATGATGGGCTCGAACGCACCGGCGTCGCCCTTGTCGCGCAGTTTCGCGCGCTGAAACCACCAGGAGAAGATGTCATGAATGCCACCTCTACGGCGGGCACCCAGGCCGGCCTCAACCCGGCAGCCGGCCCGGACGTCGCCGACTGGCGTCCTGAAGACGACACCTTCTGGAATGCCACAGGCAAGAAGGTCGCCTACCGCAACCTCTGGATCTCGGTGCCTGCGCTGCTGTGCGGTTTCGCAGTCTGGGGCATGTGGGGAATCATCACCGTGCAGATGCTCAACCTGGGATTCCCCTTCACCCAGGCCGAGCTCTTTACGCTGACAGCCATTGCCGGCATTTCGGGCGCAACGATGCGCATCCCGGCATCATTTCTCATCCGGCTGGCAGGTGGGCGCAACACCATCTTCCTGACCACCGCGATGCTGCTGGCACCGGCCATCGGGACTGGCATCGTGCTGCAGCACAAGGACTGGCCACTGTGGGCCTTTCAGCTGATGGCGCTGTGGTCGGGCGTTGGGGGTGGCAACTTCGCCAGCTCAATGTCCAACATCAGCACCTTCTTTCCGAAGCGGCTGCAGGGCACGGCACTCGGGCTGAACGCCGGCCTGGGCAACTTCGGTGTGACAACGATGCAGATCGTCATCCCGCTGGTGATGACCGTCGGCCTCTTTGGCGCCTTCGGTGGCGAGCCGATGACACTGGCCAAGGACAGCGGCTGGATCTTCGGCAAGATCGCTGCCGGCACGCCTACGTGGATCCAGAACGCTGGTTTTGCCTGGGTGCTGTCGCTGGTGCCGCTGTCGCTGCTGTCTTGGTGGGGCATGAACAACCTGAAGACGGTGTCGCCTGCCACCGGCAGCCCGATCGTGGCCTTCGCCAAGATCACCTACCTGTACACGCTGGCCTTCGTGCCCGCGATCTTCATGCTCTACCTGTACCTGCCCAAGCCCACCGGCCTGGGATTGCTGAGCATGTGGGTGGCTATTCCGCTGGACGTGCTGCTGGCCCTGGGCATGATGAAGCTGGCGGCTTTTGGTGAGATGAAGGAAGGCGTGAAGAAGCAGTTCGCGATCTTCAGCAACAAGCACACCTGGTCGCTGACGGCGCTGTACATCGTGACCTTCGGCTCGTTCATCGGCTTCTCGATGGCGCTGCCGCTGGCCATCACGGTGATCTTCGGCTTCCAGCACATCCCCGATGCCAACGGCGTGATGCAGCACGTTCTGAAGAACCCGAATGCGCCTTCGGCGCTGACCTATGCCTGGATGGGCCCATTCATCGGCGCGGCCATCCGTCCCGTGGGCGGCTGGATCTCCGACAAGGTGGGCGGCTCTATCGTCACCCAGATCATCTCGGTGGTGATGGCCGGCGCCTCGGTGGCAGTGGGCTACGTGATGATGCAGGCCTACGGTTCGGCCACACCCGAGCAGTACTTCCCGATGTTCCTGGGCCTGTTCATGCTGCTGTTCTTGGCCAGCGGCATCGGCAATGGCAGCACCTTCCGCACCATCGGTGTCATCTTCGACCGTACGCAGGCTGGGCCGGTGCTCGGCTGGACCTCGGCGATCGCCGCCTACGGCGCCTTCATTGCGCCAGTGGTCATCGGCGCGCAGATCAAGGCCGGCACCCCGCAGTACGCGATGTATGGCTTCGCGGTCTTCTATGCGGTCTGCCTGGTGCTGAACTGGTGGTTCTATCTGCGTCGCAATGCGTACGTGAAGAACCCCTGAAGCCGCTCGACTCCGAGCAGCACCTCAGGCTGAAACAAGACCCGCACCATGACAACCCTCAGCGGCATCCCGCGTGGCCACCCGGACGATCTCGCGTTCTGGGATCGCTCAGGGCGCGCGGTTGCCAGGCGCAACCTCTGGGTGTCGATTCCCGCGTTGGCCCTGGCCTTTGCGGTGTGGATGCTGTGGTCAGTCGTGGTGGTGCACCTGCCCGCTGCGGGCTTCCGATACAGCACCAATCAGCTGTTCTGGCTCACCGCACTGCCGGCGTTGTGCGGCGCCACGCTGCGAATCTTCTACGGGTTCGCCGTGCCCATCATCGGTGGGCGCCGCTTCACGACGCTGGCCACAGCCAGTCTGTTGGTGCCAGCAGTGGGCATCGGCCTGGCGGTTCAAGATCCCAACACGCCGTTCGAGTGGATGGTGGTGCTCGCCTTGCTCTGCGGCTTAGGCGGCGGCAACTTCGCCAGCTCGATGGCACACATCAGCTTTTTCTTCCCCAGCCAGCGCCAAGGCTGGGCTCTGGGCCTCAATGCAGGGCTAGGGCATCTCGGTGTGGGCTTGGTTCAGCTGCTGGTGCCGCTGGCGATCAGCGCTGGCGTCTTCGGCGTGTTCAATGGTGCAGCGCAGCCAACGCCGCAGGGTCCCATGTGGCTGCAGAACGCCGGTTTCATCTGGGTGCCGCTGATCCTGGCAAGCACCGCCGCGGCCTGGTTCGGCATGGACGACCTGGCCGATGCGCGTGCCGGCATGGCGGAGCAGGCGGTGATCTTTACACGCAGGCACAACTGGCTGATGTGCTGGCTGTATCTGGGAACGTTCGGCAGCTTTATCGGCTTCTCGGCCAGCCTGCCCATGCTGGCGCAGACGCAGTTTCAGAGCGCCGATGCGATGCACCTCGTGTGGCTGGGACCGCTGCTCGGCGCGGTGCTGCGCCCGTTCGGCGGTTGGCTGGCTGACCGCTGGGGTGGCGCACGTGTGACCTTCTGGATCTTCGTGGCGATGACGCTTGCAGCGGTGGTCGCTGTGCAGTGCCTGCCGGCGACCGCCAAGGCCCAGTCTCAGCCGGCAGCCGGCAACTTCACCGGCTTCATGATGGCCTTTGCTGTGTTGTTCGCCGCATCCGGCATCGGTAATGGCAGCACGTTTCGAATGATCTCAAGCCTGTTCGTGGCGCAACGCCTGCGGGCTGCAG
>JAJTDE010000138.1 GCA_021298085.1 Rubrivivax sp. | reverse complement strand
AGCGAGGGCCTCGCCAGCGCCCGACGCCGCGTCGGCCTGCGCGGCCGCGCTGCGCAGGCTGGCCAGACGCGCCTGGCGCTGCGCCAGCTCGGCCTGAAGTGCCTCGACGCCCTGGGGGGCCAAGGCGTCGAGCAGCTGGCGGCTGGCCTGGGCGTCCTGCTGGCGTTGCGCGGCGCGGCGCGCACGCGCTTCGGCATCGGCCACGTTGGGCACCCCCAGCCGCTGCAGCCGCTGCGCCAGTGCCAGCTGCAGCTGCTCCTGCTGCAGCGCCAGTGTGGGCAGGTCACTGCCCCCGGGTGTCACCCACAGCCGTGCGGCTCCAGGCAACTCGATGGCCGTGCGCCGCAGCACAGCCAGGCGCTGCTGGCCCTGGTGGGCGACACCATCCAGCAGCAGGGTCTGGCCAGCCGGTATGTCGAGCTCGAGCAGGGTGGCCACCGCCTCCTGGCGCAGCGCGTTGTCGCGCAGGCTGCTGCTGAGCTGCTGCAGTTGGGCCAGGTCCTGTGGCGACACGGCCAAGGCCTGGGCTTCGGCCAGCTGCTGGGCGTGTTGGGTCCGCGCTTCCTGGGCGCGCGCCAGCGCATGGTCAGAAGACGCCACGGCTGACTCCAGGTCAGCCATCGAACGCAGGGCTTCGGCGCGGGCCTGCGCCGCCCTGACTTGCTGCAGCCGTGCCAAGGCCTGCTCGTGCACCCGTACCGCGTCCAGGTGCCGGCGTTCCCAGGCCTGCAGCTCCAGCGCGGCGGCGGCGTCCTCCTGGGCAATCCGTTGTTCGGCCAGCACCCGCGCCTGCAGCGCGGCGTCGTCCTTGGCCAATGCGTCCAGCTCCGCCCGGCTGGCCGTTGCCTGGGCTTCCCAGGCCCGCAACGAAGCCTGGCTGGCGGCCACGCGTGCCTGCAGCCTGTCGGCGGCGTCCAGGCGGGTCTGGGCCGCAAGGTGCTGCTCGCGCAGCCTTTCCCAGGGGCGCTCCTGCTCGGCACGCAGGTGCTCACGCCGCATCGTCGCCAGCTGGTCCACCCGGCTGCAGTAGGCCAGCACCTCGTCGTTCAGCCGGCCCAGGCGTTGCTCGGCATCGGCCAGCCCGGTCAGGGCGGCAGCCAGTTCGCCACGGGCATGGCCGGCGGCCGGGGTCAGCAGTTCATGGCGATCAGCCTCGACACGCCGCAGCAGCGCATCACCCGTCGACGACGCCAGCTCGCCAAGGGATGTGCCCAACACCTGGCGAAGGTGTTCGGCGGCGTGGTGCACCGGGTCGGAGAGCTCGTGCGAGCTGCCCTGGCGGATCCACAGCAGCCCGGGAATGCCCATGTGCTCCGGGGCGCTGGCGCCCTTGCCGGCAAACCGAAACCCCAGCAAGGCCGCCAGGTGGTCTTCGGCGGCCGCACCGTCCAGCGGCGGCTGGCCTTCCATCTGGAGGTCACAGCGCTTGCGGCCAAGAAAGCTCTTGCTCAGCCGGTACTGCCGTCCGCCGAGCTCGAAGTCCAGCTCGATGCTGGGTGAGGCGGCGCTGTCGCCCCAGGGGCGCAGCGACTCGACGCTCGTGGTCTTGTGGCGCTCGAAGAAGGCCGCTCGGATGGCCTCGGCGACGGTGGACTTGCCGGCCTCGTTGGGTGCGGCAATGATGTTGAGCCCGTCGCTGAAACCTTCCAGCAGCAGCGGGGCCCGGAAGCGGCGGAAGTTTTCCAGGCGGACGCGGCGCAGCTTCACGGTCGGGCCTCCGGGGCAGACGGCGGCGCCACCTCATCCAGCAGGCGTGCGAGGATCATCAGCGCATCGCGGGCACGCTGGCCCAGCGCGGCATCGGCCTGTTCGGCGCGCAGCTGCGCCACCACCTCACCCACAAAGCCGTCGGCGTGCAGCGCGGCGATGTCGTCGTCGGTGGGCTCCAGGCGCAGCGCCGTGGCCGACCAGACCATCGCCCGTACCTGGGCTCGGGCCGCGGACACGGCGGCGTCCAGGCGCTTGAGGGTGTGCATGTCGGCCACGCCGCTGACACTGAGCTGCAGCACGTCGCGGGCCTCGCTGCGCAGCAAGTCCTCGATCAGCCTGTCGGCGTCGCTCGGCACGGCCAGGCGCACGTCCTGCGAGCGCCAGCGGTAGCGGCCAGTGGTCAACACCTCGACGCTGACCGAGCCGGTGTCAGCGGTGCCATCCCCTGTGGGCGCTGCCGGCGGGTGGATGGTGACCAGCAGCGCCTGGCCTGAATCGTTGGCCCTGAAACGGTCGGTCTCGGGTGTGCCGGCGTACCAGGTGCGCGCGTCGATGCAGCGGGTGCCATGCCAATCGCCCAGGGCCAGGTAGCTCAGCCGGGCGCTGGCCGCGCGGTGGGCGGCGATGGGGTTGTGGGCGTCCAGGTCATCGGGCAGCACGCCGCTGATGCAGCCATGGGCCAAGCCGATGCGAGGCAGGCCCGGAGGTGTCTCGGCCTGGTCAAACCATTCGGTCAGGTCACCCTGGGTGTGGCGCTGGGTGAGCGGGGCCGGCAACAACGCAAAGCGGCCGGCCACCGTGTGCACACGCGGCTCCAGCAGGGCCACCATCGGCGGCTGCAGCAGGCCCAGGCGCTGGGCACGGCTCCAGACGGATTCGGCCAGCGCGGCGTCGTGGTTGCCCGGCAGCAGGCACCAGGGCCCGCGGTAGGCCTGCATGGCCAGGAAGGTGCGGCGCAAGGTCTTGTCCGACACCGTCTGGGCGTCCAGCACGTCACCCGCCACCAAGACCGCATCCACCTCGTGCTCGTTGGCCAGTGCCGCCAGGGTCTCGATGGCGGCAAAGCGGGCCTCATACAGGGCCGCCGCGTCATCGGGCTCAAAGGCCGACACCATGCGGCCAACCTGCCAGTCAGCGGTGTGCAGCAGGCGCAGGGGTCTGTCAGGGCTCATCGTGGGGCGCGCAGGTTCGGCGGTTGGGTCCGACATCATCGGGCAAGCGCAGGATTTGGCCAACGCAGGGTGCCTGATGCGCGCCGAAGCGCCTGAAATGGGCCTGCCAATGGGCCGTTCAGGTGGCCTTTCTGGCATCAGGTGCTGCTATAGACTGCATCTCGTCCTGGTTTTGTGGGCGGCCCTGTGCAGATTGCCTTCATCTTGATCGGCGCCCTTGTCGGTGCACTGGCGCTGGAAGCGGGCGGCGCATTGCTGGGTGCGGCGCTGGGCTGGCTGGTGGCCCGCCAGTTGGCGATGCAGCGCGAGCTGAAGGCCCTGCAGGAACAGCTGGCACAGTGGGCTCGTGTGGCCGATCCCGCTGCGGTGCGGACCCTGGACGGTACCGCAGGCCCGGCACCGGCACCGGCACCAACGCCCGAGCCTGCGCCCGTCACTGGAGCCGTCACTGGAGCCGGCACCTCAGCCGTCACCATACCCGTGTCGGCAGCCGTCATGGCAACCGCGGCGGTATCCGTGGCCGCACCGGACACCGCAACGGCGAACGCGCCCGCTGCCCCACCCACACGTCCACCGGTCCCACCACCCGCGGCCAGCCCGCCTGAGCGCAGCCCCGGCATCCTGCAGCGCCTGCGAGGCTGGCTGCTTGGCGGCAACACCGTCGTCAAGGCCGGCGTCGGCATCCTTTTCATCGGGCTGGCCTTCCTGGCCAAGTACACCGCCGAGCAGGTGCAGGTGCCCATCGAACTGCGGCTGGCCGGCATCGGCGGCGTGGCCCTGGTCCTGCTGGCGCTGGGCTGGCGCCTGCGGAAGACCCGCGCGGCCTATGCCCAGGTGCTTCAGGGCGGTGCTGTCGCCACGCTGTACCTGACGCTGTTTGCAGCCTTTCGGTTCTATGGCCTGCTCAGTGGCGGTGCCGCATTGGGTGCCATGGCCCTGGTGGCGGGGCTGGCCGCGGCACTGGCCGTGCTGCAGAACGCACGGTCACTGGCCATCATCGGCTCGCCGGGCGGCTTTGCCACGCCGATTCTGGTGAGCACGGGAGAAGGCAACCAGGTGGCCTTGTTCAGCTGGTACCTGCTGCTGACACTGGGCATCGCCGCGGTAGCCTGGTTCCGCTCCTGGCGCGCACTGAACCTGATCGCCTTCTACTGCACGGCGGCCGTGGCCACCGTCTGGGGCCTGGCGCGCTATGACGCCACACACTACCTGTCATCGCAGCTCTTTCTGGTGGCCTTCTTCGGGGTGTTTGTCGCCTTGCTGCTGCTGCCGGCGCGTCATCAGGCAGCAGACGCCGTCGCAGGGGGTGGCGCCGAGGGGCGCTGGGTCAATGGCTCCCTGCTGTTCGGGCTGCCCACGGTGGTGTTTGCGCTGCAGCACGGCCTGGTGCGACACACCGAGTACGGAACCGCTCTGTCGGCGCTCGCGCTGGCGGCGTTCTACATCGGGCTGGCCACCGCACTGCGTTCAAGGCCACGCCTGGCCCTGGCCTTCGAAGGGTGCCTGGCGGTGGGCACGGTCTTCGTGACGCTGGTCATTCCCTTTGCGCTGGATGCCCGCAGCACGGCCGGTGCCTGGGCACTGGAAGGGGCGGGGCTGGTCTGGTTGGGCTGGCGCCAGCAGCGGCGGCTGGCCCGCGTGTTTGGCTACGGGCTCATCGCCGTGGCCGGCGCCCTGCTGTTGCTGAACATGGTGTCCATCGCCGCACCATCGGGCTGGGTCAACGCCACGTTGATCAGCGGCCTGATGCTGATGGCCGGCGCGCTGGTGGCGGCCTGGTGCGTGAGGCGCCACGCGCAGCCCGCGCCCGAGCAGGACGCCGCCGTCGCGGCAGGCCCTGCGTCGCCCCCGCGGCGTTACCCCCTGATGCCCGCCGAGAGCATCGCCGAGCCCCTGCTCATCGCCGCGTCGGTGCTGGTCTCGCTGGCCTTGCTGCTGTGGCATGTTGACACCCTGGTGAGCAGTCCTTGGGACGGCGCGGCGCTGGTGCTGGGCCTGGCCGGCCTGGCCCTGCTGCACACCGTGCTGGCCGACCGCCTGGCCTGGCCCCAGGTGGCAGGGCCGGTGCTGGCCTATGCGCCGCTGCTGCTGGCCGGCGCCGCCCTGGCGCCGCTGGGGCCCAGCCCTGTCTGGGCCCACGGCGGCTGGTGGGCCTGGCCGGCAGCGCTGGTGGTGCACGGGCTGAGCCTGCAACGCGCGGCACCGCTCTGGCCGGCAGCCGGCCAGCACCTGGCCCATGCGGTGGGTGCGCTGCTGCTGGGCATGCTGGGCGCCTCCGTCGGCCAAGGCCTGGGCCAGACGCTGGGTGACAGCGCGTCGGCCTGGCCCTGGCTGGGCTGGCTGGCCGCACCCGCACTGCTGCTGCTGGGCTTGACCCAACCGTCCCTGCACACACGCTGGCCGCTGCGCCTGGCGCCCGAGGCTTACACCGGCAGCGCCAGTGCGGTCATGGCCGTGGCCCTGCTGCTGTGGGCCGTGCTGGCCAACGTCATCTCCAACGGTTCAGCGCAGCCGCTGCCCTACCTGCCCCTGCTCAACCCGCTGGATCTGGGCGTGGCGCTGGCCCTGGTGGCCGTCTGGCGCTGGTGTGACCGTGCGGCTGGCCGTGAGCTGCTCAGCCGCTGGGCCCTGAGCACACGCGGCCCCTGGGTTGTGCTGGGCGCTGTGGGCTTTGTCTGGCTGAATGCGATGCTGGTGCGCGGTTTCCACCACCTGGCCGATGTCCCTTTCCGACTGAGTATCTGGACACAGACACTGTCGGTGCAGACCGGCCTGACCCTGTTGTGGACGGCCACCGCACTGCCACTGATGTGGTGGGGCGCACGCCGTGCCCAGCGAGGCCTGTGGATGGTGGGCGCCGGGCTGCTGGCCGCCGTGGTGTTCAAGCTGCTGCTGGTGGACCTGTCGGGCACCGGCACGGTGACCCGCATCGTGTCCTTCATCGGCGCCGGTGTGCTGATGCTGGTGATCGGCTATGTGGCGCCGCTGCCGGCGCGGCCGCCGCAGGAAGGGCCCAGCGATGCCAAGGCCTGAGCCCACAGCAGCCGGGCACAGCCTGGCCTACCTGGCCACCCGGTCAGCCAAGCCGTCAGCCACCCTGTCAGCCACCCGCCCGGCCGGCGCCATGGTCGCCTCGGTGGCCGTCGGCCTGGTCATCGGCCTGGTCATCGGCCTGTGCACCGCCCTGTGGCCAGCGGCCACGCTGGCCCAGGGCGCCGCCAACACCACCGAACCGCCGCTGCTCTACCAGGCACCCATCCTGATCGAGCAGCCGGCGCCCTTTGTGCGCGTGCCCTTGCCGCTTCAGGCGTACGCGCACAGCACGCAGGGCCCGCTGAACGACCTTCGGGTGGTGGATGCCAAGGGCCAGCGTGTGCCCTTTGCGCTGCTGCCCGCGGCGCCGGAGCCCGCGCCGGCTCCAGCCCTGCGGTGGCGAGATGTCACCCTGTACCCATTGCCGCCAGGCACCACCCCAGGACAGGCATCAGGCCCCATCGAGCTGCAGATCCACCACGGTCGCGTCCGTGTCCTGTCGCCCGGTTCAACCGGCGTAGCCACACTGCCGACCAGGACGGAACCCGCCACCCGCAGCCGAAGCGCCTCACCCGGCTGGCTGATCGACCTGGGCGAGCCTGACAGCGGCACTGACCCTGCGCGCAGCCTGCGCCTGGCGTGGTCCGGGCCCACGGCCTTCACCGCGCCCTACACGCTGGAACACAGCGCCGACCTGCGGCAGTGGCAAGCCGCTGGCGGCGGGCAACTGCTGGCCCTGTCGGGCAATGGCGTTGCCGGCCAGCAGGCGCTGAGCCAGCCTGATGTCCTGCTGCCCCCCCATACGTCACGTTATGTGCGGCTGGTGTGGAGCAGCCCACCCCCACACCCTGACGTCACGGGCGCGCGCAGCCCGGCGCCGCAGCCAACACCCAGGCCCAAGGCCGACACCACCCAGCGCATCCACGTGCCAGCACAGGCTGACCCGGCCACCGCACCCGGCGGCGCCCCGCCGGCGTGGGTCTTCGACCTCGGCGCCGCTGTGCCGCTGGCCCGGATCGAACTGCAATGGCCAGCGGGCACGGCAGGCAGCCGGGTGCTGCCGACCACCGTCCAGGTGCGCAACACGGCCGACGGGGCCTGGCAGGCGGTGGGCAGCACCGTGTTCTACCGCGTCGACGGTGGCCCCGCCGGCGCAGCCGCCGCCCGGCAGCCGCCGGCCTGGGAACTGGGGCGTCAGGCCCGCTGGCTGCGCCTGGTGCCCGACCCGCGTGCCGGCACCCTGCCCTCCGAAGCGCTTCAACTGGTGGCCCACGCCGAACTGGCCAGCCTGGTGTTTGTGCCGCAGGGGCAGCCGCCCTTCGCGCTGCGGGTGGGTGCACCGCGGCCGGCGTCCAAGGCCACGCCAGTGGCCGCCATGCCGTCTGGCGCCCTGCCCATCAGCACCCTGGTGCCTGACCTCAGCGCAGAGCAAGCCCGCTTCGGCATGGCCAGCGTGGGCGAGTGGCGTGAAGACCCCGCCGCGGTAGACCGGGCGCAGCAGGCGGCGCGGCTGAGCCAGTGGCGGCCATGGCTGCTGTGGGCGGTGCTGTTGGGCGGGGTGGCCACACTCGGGGCGATGGTCTGGCGCCTCGCGCGCGCCGGCAAGGCCGCGGACAAGGCCTGAGCAGCCGCTCAGCTCGCCGCGCTCAAAGGGGCTACCAAGGGGTTGGCGCCTGAGGCCACAAGCGACTCGAACGCAGCCAGCGGCACCGGCCGGCTGAACAGGTAGCCCTGGAAGTGCAGGCAGCCCGCCGCCTGCAGCGCCTTGAGCTGCTCCGGCGTTTCAACCCCTTCGGCCATCACGTCCATGCCCAGGCTGTCGGCCATGCCAATGATGGTGTTGACGACGACGGCAGCAGCAACCCCATGGGCCATGTCCTGCACAAAGGAACGGTCGATCTTGAGCTGGTCAATGGGCAGGCCGATGAGGCGTGCCAGTGATGAATAGCCCACGCCAAAGTCGTCCAGCGCAAACTGCACACCGAGCGGGCGCAGCGCCAGCATCTGGGCACGGATGTCGTCCACGCTGTGCACCGTGGATTCGGTGAGCTCGAGCATCAGGCGCGTCGGGTCGGCGTGGCCGCGCTGAAGGGACTCACGCAAATGGTCCATGAAGTCGACATCACGAAACTGCAGCGCGCTGACATTGACGGCCAGGCAGAGGCCGCGGGTGGGCGCGTGTTCGGCCCAGCGCCCGAGCTGCCGGCAGGCTGTCTCGAGAACCCAGCGGCCGATGGGCGCGATCAAGCCCGTCTGTTCGGCGGATGGCAGGAAGTGGGCCGGGCCCAGAAGGCCACGTGTGGGGTGATTCCAGCGCAGCAGGGCCTCGGCCGAGAAGGCTCTGCGCTGACCGTCACATTGCGCCTGGTAGTGGAGCTCAAACTCACCGCGGCGCAGAGCCTGCGCCAGTTCCTCGCGGATGGCCAGGTGTTCGTCGGCGGCCAGTTTCATGGCGGGCTGGAAGCGACGGACCTCGTTGCGCCCCGCGCGTTTGGCGTCATACATCGCAAGGTCGGCCTGCTGCAGCACGTCGGAAACCGACTGCGAACCATCCATGACGGCCACGCCCATGCTCGCCGATGTCGAGAATGAATAATTGCCGAGTTGATAGCAGTCATCCAGCACGTCCAGCAGCTTGCGACCCACCTTCATGGCCTGGGCCACGGCTGTCTCGGTGTGGCTGTCAAGGTCCACCAGCAAGCTGACAAACTCGTCGCCGCCCAGCCGTGCCACGGTATCGCCCGTGCGGGCTGTTTGACGAAGCCGCTGCGCCACCTCCACCAGCAACTGGTCGCCCGCCGCATGGCCGCGGGTGTCGTTGATGGTCTTGAAGTGGTCGATGTCGATGAACAGCAGCGCCGCGCACCGGCCGCTGCTGTGCGTCTGGCCAATGGCCTGCTCGAGGCGTTCCAGCAGCAGGCGGCGGTTGGGCAGCTGTGTCAGCGGGTCAAAGAACGCCAGACGGTCGATCTCGTGCTGAGCGCTGACGTAGGCCGTGATGTCGTAAAGCCGCGCGACATAGTGCAGCGGACGGCCCTGGTCATCGGCGATGCTGGACAGGTTCATCCAGCCGTTGAAGCAGCTGTTATCTCGGCGGCGCTGGTGCACCTCGCCCTGCCAGCGGCCCTGGGTCCGCAGTTCCTGCCATAGGGCGCTGTAGAAGGCCGGGCCCTGGCGGCCGGAATCGAGCATCTGCAGCGGCTGGCCGCGCAGCGCCTCCAGCGGGTAACCTGTCAGCGCGGTGAACGCCGCGTTGGCCTGCGCCATCGTGCCATCGGCGTGCATCAGGCAGATGCCGCAGGGCGTGTCGAAGCTGATGGCCGCCATGCGCTGACGCACCTGCTCATGCTGGCGCACGCGGTTGTCGAACATCAGCAGGCGGTGGCCGCCCATGGGCCCTAGGCCAGGGTGCGTCAGGGCGCTGAGCTGTGCACTGACCGGGCGGGTGGCACCGCTGCGCAGCAGCAGATCCAGCGGAAGCTCGTCGGAGCCAGAGGGTGTACCGCCGGAAAGACCCGCGGCCAGGCGTTGCCGGCTGCCGGGCGTGAACAAACCTGCCGCCACTGGCTGGCTCGGCCACTCGTTGCGGTTCCAGCCCAGCCAGGCCAGAGCCATGTCGTTGATGCTCGTCAGCCGGCCATCGGGCCCGATGCTGCAGCTGCCAAAGGGGGCCTGCTCAAACAGCTCGTCGCGCTGGGCCTCGAGCGCGCTCAGCAGGTCGGCCGGGGAAAGCTCGGGGTCACGCGGCATATCGGCCCCTTCGCAACGGTGTCGGTGATGGCAGCGATGGGGTCGGTGTCATCGCGGGTGTGAGCGTGTGTGGTGGCGCGGGGGCGTGGACTCAAGCCCCAGGCGATGGCTTCAGCGTGTGGGCCACCAGCGCCGCCTGGCTGGCCAACTGCGCAGCCGCCGCGGCCGCCGCCGTGGCCCTGGCCGTGGCGCGTGAGGCCTCGGCTGAGGCCTGCAGCGCCGTCTCTTCGGCCTGCAACGCCGCCGCATGGGCCGCAGCAGATGCGGCCGCCGACGCAGCTGCCGCAGCCTCGGAGGCCGAGACCGCCGCACTGGACGCCGCTTCGGCAGCGGCCCTTGTGGCTTCCAGGACGTACACCGCGGCCGAGGCCATGGCCGCTGCGGTGGCGTTCTTGCAGGCCAAGGCCGCCTTCTCGGCCGCACTGGCCGCGCGTAGCGCGGCTTCCAGGGTGGCGTCGGTCAGCAGTTTCAGCGATTGCATGGTCTGGGCATAACGGGCGTTGACCACCAGGAACCCTTGGCGCAGCGACGCAATGTCCTGTTCGAGCTGTTCCAGACGCGCGGTGAAACGGGCATCGCGTTCTTCGGAGTTGTCGTGGGGCATGTGAAGACTCCCTGTCTTAAGCCTTGGAGCAGGCCTTGTGATGGCGCCAGGCCAGGACAGCGCTGACAACGTGGCGCTGAACATCAATGTACCCGCAGTTGGCGTGGCTCACGCACGCTCTGCCGCTAGCATCGGGCATGTCCTCCCATACCCCGCAGCCCGACACCGACGCCGACACCCCGGAAGACGCGCCGATCCACGAAGCCCGCACCTGGCGCGACAACGGCTGGACCGCGCAAGTCATCAAGAACGAGGACGACGACGGCTGGGCCGTGTCGATGACACCCCACGGCCAGTCAGAACCGGCGCTGGTCGGCCCCTGGA
>JAJTDE010000137.1 GCA_021298085.1 Rubrivivax sp. | reverse complement strand
ACCTCTGGGTGGCGTATTACTACTCGACGGATATCTGGGTGGATTTCAAACTCTTCGGTTCGCTGGGCTTGATTTTCCTGTTCACGCTGGCACAGGGTTTCTACCTCAGCAAGTACATCGACCCCGAGACCGGCACGGCCGCAGGGCCTGAAAAGGACGGCTCCACATGACCCGCCTGGCACCGTCGGCCGCCGAGATCGAGGAAACGCTGCAGCGTGCGCTGGCACCCACGGCCGTGACCGTCATCGACGAGAGCCACCTGCACGCAGGCCACGCCGGCGCCCGCGAGGGTGGCCACTTTCGCGTGATGATCACCAGTTCTCGCTTCGCTGGGCTGAACCGGCTGAGCCGCCATCGGCTGGTTTATGATGCCTTGAGCGTTTGGCTACCACACGGTATCCATGCTCTGGCCATCGATGCCCAAGAGCCTGCCGCGCGCTGACACCTTGGCCCGGCGGTGCCGCTGTGGCCTGTGTTTCTGTCAGCCGCGTGTTGGCCTGCTGCGTTGAGGTCAGGCCCGCGGCCTGCCGGCTGCCCTTACCCGAAAGTTCCTGTCCGATGAATGCTCACGTCTCGATTGCGCGCGCGGTTGCTGCGATCTCGCTGGCTCTGCCCTTGCTGGCCGCTGCCCAGAATGTCGCCATCGTCAACGGCAAGGCCGTTCCGAAGGCGCGCCTTGACTTTCTGGTCAAGCAAGCCACCCAGAACGGGCAACCTGCAACGCCAGCACTCGAGCAGCAGGCCCGCGACCAGGTTGTCATGCGCGAAGTGTTCGCCCAGGAAGCCGAACGCCGTGGCATGGGCGCCAGCGCCGATTTCCGGCTCAAGATGGAACTGGCCCGCCAGAGCATCCTGATTGGCGAGCTGTTTGAAGCGCACAACCGCCGCAACCCCGTCACCGACGACGCCGCACGTGCCGAGTACGACAAGATCAAGCAGCGTGAAGGTGGCACCGAATACCGCGCACGCCATATCCTGGTTGAAAAGGAAGACGAGGCCAAGGGGCTGATTGCCCAGCTCAAGGGCGGCGCCAAGTTCGAGGACCTGGCCAAGAAGCATTCCAAGGACCCTGGCTCCGGCGAACGCGGCGGTGACCTCGATTTTGCCAAGGCCGATTCCTACGTGCCCGAGTTTGGCCAGGCGATGGCCCGACTGAAGAAGGGTGAGCTGACGGAAACCCCGGTCAAGAGCCAGTTTGGCTGGCACATCATCCGCCTGGACGACACCCGCGAGGCGCCGTTCCCGCCGTTTGACGAAGTCAAGGACCAGGTCAAGCGTGCCCTGGGCCAGCAGCTCCTGCAGGAGTACCAGCAGTCGCTGCTGAAGGCGGCCAAAACCGACTACAAGCTGCCGATCCAGAACTGACGACACCTGGGGGGCGGCTTGAGCCCCTCCCCCCGAGGCCCATCAGCTTACCCGGCGCCCACCAGGTCCTTGATCTGCTGCAGGGCGCTCGGGTCCTCGATGGTGGTGAGGTCACCCGGGTCACGTTGTTCGCAGACGGCCTGGATGGCGCGCCGCAGCAGCTTGCCAGAGCGGGTCTTGGGCAGCACGCTGACAAAGCGTACACGCGCCGGACGCGCCACGGCGCCCAGCTGGCCGTCGACCAGCTTCATGATCTCGCCTTCGAGCTTCAGCGCATCGGCGGTGCTGGCTGCCTTGCTGGCATCCTTCAAGACGGCAAAGGCCATCGCGACCTGGCCCTTCAGCTGATCAGCCACGCCCACCACGGCCACTTCGGCCACCGCCGGGTGGCTGGAGATGCTCTCTTCGATCTCGCGTGTGCCCAGACGGTGACCAGCCACGTTGATCACATCGTCGGTGCGGCCCAGGATGAAGTAGTAGCCGTCTTCGTCGCGAATGCCCCAATCGAAGGTGCTGTAGACCTGGCGCCCGGGGATGCTGCTCCAGTAGGTCTTCACAAATCGCGCGTCATCGCGCCAGACCGTCTGCATGCAGCCGGGTGGCAGGGGGCCCTCGATGGCCACCACGCCCTTCTGGTTGGGCTGTGTCAGCTCTTCGCCCGAGCTCTCGTCCAGCAGCTTGACGTCATAGCCATACACCGGCTTGCCCGGTGAGCCGATGCGGCTGTCCTGCTTCTGCAGGCCATTGCACAGCGACAGGATGGGCCAGCCTGTCTCGGTCTGCCAGTAGTTGTCGATGATGGGGCGCCCCAGCGCTTCGGCAATCCAGGCCGACGTCGGTTCGTCCAGCGGCTCACCGGCCAGGAACAGCGCCCTGAGGCTGGACAGGTCGTGTTTCTTGAGGGCGGAGGGATCCTGCTTCTTCAGCACCCGCACGGCGGTGGGTGCGCTGAACATCGAGGTGACCTTGTACTTCTCGACCAGGCTCCACCAGATGGCCGCGTCGGGGCGGGTGGGAAGGCCTTCGTAGAGGATGGTGGCCATGCCGGCCAGCAGCGGGCCGTAGACGATGTAGCTGTGCCCCACCACCCAGCCGATGTCGCTGGTGGAGAAATAGGTCTCCCCGGGCTTGCCGAGGAAGATGTGCTTCATGCTGGCCGCCAGGGCCACGGCATAACCGCCCGTGTCGCGCTGCACACCCTTGGGCTTGCCGGTGGTGCCGCTGGTGTACAGCGTGTAGCTGGGGTGCGTGGAGTCGACCCAGGTGACCGGCACCGTCGCGTCGGCAAAGCGCTGGTGCAGCGTGGCGTAGTCCACGTCGCGCCCGGGCTCCATCGGCATGGGTGCCAACCCGCGGTTGACCATCAGCACCTTCTCCGGCTTGTGGACAGCCAGGCGGATGGCTTCGTCGAGCAGGCCCTTGTAGGGCACCACCTTGCCACCCCGGCTGCCGGCGTCGGCCGACACGATCACGCTGGGCTGCGCATCGTCGATGCGGCTGGCCAGGCTCACGCTGGCAAAACCCCCGAACACCACGGAATGCAGGGCGCCGATGCGCGTGCAGGCCAGCATCGCAAAGACCGCCTCGGGCACCATGGGCATGTACACCAGCACCCGGTCGCCCTTCTTCACCCCGAGCGACTTGAGGATGGCGGCCATCCGCTGCACTTCGGACTGCAGCTCAGCGAAGGTGTAGACCACCTCCTTGTCGACTTCGGTGGAGACCCAGATCAGCGCCTTGCGCTTGGGGTGTTTCTCCGCGTGGCGGTCGACGGCGTTGTAGCAGAGGTTGGTCTTGCCACCCACAAACCAGTTGGCAAACGGCGGATTGCGGTAGTCGCAGACCGTCTTGAAAGGCTTCTCCCAGTGGATCAGTTCAGCCTGCTCCGACCAGAACGCCTCCTTGTCATCGAGTGAACGGCGATGGACTTGCGCGAAGGTGGGGCGCTTGGGCATGAAACGAACTCCAGGTGTGCACGGTTTTGGCGCGCACTGTCCGGCCCAGCGCTGACGAAGCCCTGACGCAGGCAGTGCTCGACAATGACATCGTCACTGAAGCCTGACCAGCACCCGGCCCCGCACCTGCCCGGCCATCAGCCGCTGGGCCATGTCCGGCACCTCGGTCAGCCCGATCTCGGTGACCATGGACTCCAGTTTGGTGTGATCGAGATCGGTGGCCAGCCGGCGCCATGCTTCCCGGCGCAGGGCCTGAGGCGCCATGACGCTGTCGATGCCCAGCAAGGACACCCCGCGCAAGATGAAGGGCATGACGGTGGCTGGGAAATCAGCGCCCTGCGCGAGGCCACAGGCGGCCACCGCACCACCGTAGCGCACCTGCGCGCAGGCATTGGCCAAGGTGTGGCTGCCCACCGAATCCACCACGGCTGCCCAGCGCTCCTTCTGCAGCGGCTTGCCGGGCGACGCCAGCTCTGCCCTGTCCATCACTTGCTGGGCACCCAGTGCCTGGAGGTAGCTGGCCTCACTGGACTTGCCCGTGGCGGCTGTCACCCTGAAACCCAACCCCGACAGCAGCGCCACGGCCACCGAGCCCACACCCCCTGTGGCACCGGTGACGAGCACCTCACCGTCACCCGGCTGCAGACCCTGCCGCTGCAGCGCCATCACACACAACATCGCGGTGTAGCCGGCCGTACCGATGGCCATGGCCTGACGGGCTGTCAAGGCCTGCGGAAGCGGCACCAGCCACTGGCCCTTCAGCCGCGCCCGCTGAGCCAGGCAGCCCCAATGGGTCTCGCCCACCCCATAGCCATTCAGCACAAATCGATCACCGGCTTGCCATTCCGGGTGTTCGCTGGACACCACCGTGCCAGCGCCATCGATGCCCGGCACCATGGGCCACAGCCTGACCACCGGGGAGCGGTTGGTGATGGCCAGGCCATCCTTGTAATTCAGCGTGGAGTACTCCGGCTGGACCAGCACCGCGCCCTCGGCCACTGCGGGCAGCTGCGCCTCGTCAAACTGGGCCAAGCCGGCAGAAAACCCCGAATCTGACTTCTGAAGCAACAACGCTGAAAACATAAGGCGGCCTATTCACGGTTGACGGAAGACGGATGCGACGGTATTGTGCCGGCCCAGTGAAGACCCCTATCGGAAACCCCGTGTGGCGCAGCCTGGCTTGCGCCCTGGCCGCACTGACACTGGCTGGCAGTGTTTGTGCGCAGCCTGCACCCTCCGAAGCCGAGCGCGGCGGCGACGACCTGTTGAAGCTGGTCATCGAGCGGGGCCTGGTGCCACCGCTCGAAGCGGCCACTCAGGGCGTTCGGCAGGCCCGCTCCGTGGCCTCCGACATGGTCATCTCCGCCCTGAACTACCTGGGTGTGAACTACCGACGGGGTGGCAGCAGCGCCGAAGAGGGTTTTGACTGCAGCGGATTTGTGCGCCATGTGGTGCGCAACCACCTGGGGCTGAACTTGCCCCGGCGCTCCGATGAACAGGCGGCCTCGCCCAACGTCGTCCCTATCACCAAGTCCGAACTCCAGCCGGGTGACTTGGTCTTCTTCAACACCCTGCGCAGCGCGTTTTCGCACGTCGGGATCTACATCGGTGACGGCAAGTTCATCCACTCGCCGCGCACTGGCTTTTCGGTCCGTGTCGAGGACATGAAACTCGACTACTGGGTCAGGCGCTTTGATGGCGCGCGCCGTCTGGTGCCGGCGGCCGCCGCACCTGGCGTCACCCCTGCAGCCACCTCGGCCGTGTCGGCGGGGGCTGTCTCAGCGCTTGCCCAGGGCAACACCCCGCCACCTTGACGGCACAATGTCGCCATGGGCGACAACGTCATTCCGCTGGCCGATCTGCGCTACCTGGCGCCAGTTCCACGTGTCCCTGATGGGGCCCCGGCACCCGTGGGCCTGCTGTCCGACAGGCTCGGCCGTCCCCTGCGGGACTTGCGCATCTCTGTGACAGACCGCTGCAACTTCCGCTGCAGCTACTGCATGCCCAAGGACGTCTTCGACAAGGCGTACACCTTCCTGCCGCAGAGCTCGCTGCTGAGCTTCGAGGAGATCACCCGCGTGGCACGCCTCTTTGCGGCGCATGGTGTGCGCAAGCTGCGCCTGACGGGTGGCGAACCCCTGCTGCGCAAGAACCTGGAGATCCTGGTGGCCCAGCTGGCGGCGCTGCGCGACACCGATGGCCAGCCACTGGACATCACGCTCACCACCAACGGTTCCCTGCTCGCCCGCAAGGCGCAGTCGCTCGCCGACGCCGGGCTGCAACGGGTCACCATCAGCCTGGACGCGCTGGACGACACCGTGTTCCAGCGCATGAACGATGTCGGCTTTCCAGTGGGCGAGGTGCTGGATGGCATTGCCGCGGCGGCACGCGCCGGCCTGGCGCCGATCAAGGTCAACATGGTCGTCAAGCGGGGCACCAACGACCACGAGATCGTGCCGATGGCCCGGTGGTTTCGGGACAACTACGGCCAGGCCGTGACCCTTCGCTTCATCGAGTACATGGACGTGGGCGCGAGCAACGGCTGGCGCATGGACGAAGTCCTGCCTTCGTCCCAGGTGCAGCGCCTGCTCGATGAACACTTTGGGTTGGAAGCACTGGACGCCACCGTGGAAGGCGAGACGGCTCAGCGCTGGCGCTACCGAGACGGCAAGGGTGAAGTCGGCCTGATATCCAGCGTCACGCAGGCCTTCTGCCGTGATTGCAATCGAGCCCGCCTGTCCACCGAGGGCAAGCTGTTCCTGTGCCTGTTCGCGTCGCAGGGGCACGACCTGCGCGCCCTGCTCAGGGGACATCGCCCTGACGGCAGCGCCTGGACAGACGACGAGGTGGCGGCCGCCATCGGCCTGATCTGGTCACAGAGGGACGACCGCTACTCCGAACTGCGCAGCGCCCAGCCGGCTGACAGCGGCCATGCCGTGTCAGCCCGCAAGGTGGAGATGCATTACATCGGCGGTTAGCCCGTAACCTGCGCTCACGACACCGCCGCCGCGGTGGTGATCTCACCCGGCACCTGCTTGCGCGCAAACCACAGGTAGACGGTGGGCACCACGAAGATGGTGAGCAAGGTGCCCACCGACATCCCGCCGACGATGACCCAGCCGATCTGTTGACGGCTCTCTGCACCAGCGCCACTGGCCAGCGCGAGCGGCAACGCACCCAGCACCATTGCACCGGTGGTCATGAGAATGGGCCGCAGGCGCAGGCTGGCAGCCTCGACCACAGCCTCACGCGTGGCACGGCCCTGACGGCGCAGCTGGTTGGAGAACTCGACGATCAGGATGCCGTGCTTCGAAATCAGCCCCACCAGCGTCACCAGGCCGATCTGCGAGAACACGTTCAAGGTTCCGCCCGTCCACTGCAGCACCGCCAGCGCACCCACCATCGCCAAGGGCACCGACAACAGGATCACAAAGGGGTCGATGAAGCTCTCGAACTGCGCCGCCAGCACCAGGAAGATGAACAGCAGGGCCAGCAGGAAGACCGTGGTCAAGGCGCCCGCTGACGCCTTGAACTCGCGGCTCACCCCGTTGAGCTCCGTCGAGTAACCCGCCGGCAACACCTTGGCGGCCGTGGCGTCCAGGAACTTCAGCGCCTCGCCCAGCGAATAGCCCGGTGCCAGGTTGGCCGTCAAGGTGACAGAACGGCGCTGGTTGAAGTGGTTCAGCTCACGCGGTGCCACCGATTCGCGCATCTTCACCAGAGACGACAGCGGAACCATCGCATCACCCCGCCCGCGCACGAAGAGGCGTTCGATGGCGTCCGGCGTCGCGCGGCCTTCGGCGCCCGTCTGCACCAGGACATCAAACTGCTCGGCGTCCCGCTTGTAGCGGGTCACCACACGCCCGCCCAGCATGGTCTCCACCGTGCGGGCCACAGCCTCGACCGACACACCGGCATCGGCCGCGCGGTCACGGTCGACCTCGAGGTAGATCTCGGGCTTGTTCAGCTGCAGGTCGATGTCGGGCTGGACGATGCCCGGGTTCTTGGCGACCTCGGCCATCATCTGCTGCGCCACCCGAGCCATGGTCTCGTAGCTGTCGCCGCTGACGATCACGTAGTTGACGGGGCGCTCCCGGAAGCCTTGCCCAAGGCTGGGCGGCGTCACCGGAAAGGCACTGATGCCCGGCAGGGCCGACAGCTTGGGAATCAGTTCGCGCTGGAGCTGGGCGGTGGTCTTGGTGCGATTCTCCCAATCCACGGTGCGCATCGCACCAAAGGCGCTGGACACCTGGCCACCGCCCACAAAGATGAAGCGCCGGTCGAATTCCGGGTGCTGGGCCACGATGGCGTCGATGGCATCGAGGTAGCGGGCCGTGTACTGCAGGGTGGACCCATCCGGCGCGCGGATGGGCATGGCCAGCACACCGCGGTCTTCCATCGGGGCCAGCTCGCTCTTGGCGGTGGTGTAGAAGTACCAGACACCCGCCGCGCTGGTGACCATCACCAGCAGCACCACCCAGGCGTGGGACAGTGTCCAGCCCAGCGTGGCGCGGTAGCCGCCCATCACGCCGAGCAGCACCCGCTCCATCGTGCGGTCAAACCAGCCCGGCTTGTGGTTGTGCTTGAGCAGCTTGCTGCACATCATGGGGGTGAGCGTCAACGCCACAAAGCCCGACACCAGCACCGCCCCCGCCAGGGTCAGCGCAAACTCGCTGAAGAGCCGGCCGGTTCGCCCCGGCGTGAAGGCCAGCGGCGCAAACACCGCGGCCAAGGTGAGTGTCATGGCCACGACGGCAAAGCTGATCTCACGCACCCCCTTGAGGGCCGCCTGGAACGGCGCCATGCCCTCCTCGATGTGGCGGAAGATGTTTTCCAGCACGACGATGGCGTCATCCACCACCAGGCCGATGGCCAGCACCATGGCCAGCATCACCAGGGTGTTGACGGTGAAGCCCGCGGCCGCCACCAGCGCAAAGGCGCCGATCAGGCTCACCGGAATGGTTATCAGCGGGATGATGGAGGCCCGCAAGGTGCGCAGGAAGACAAAGATCACCAGGGCCACCAGCACCACGGCCTCGATCAGCGTCTGGTAGACGGCCTTGATGGAACGGTCGATGAAGACCGAGAGGTCATTGGCCTGGACCACCTTCACCGACGACGGCAGGTCACGCTCGATCAGCGGCATCACGGCGCGCACGCCATTGGCCACATCGATGGGGTTGGCCGTGGCATTGCGGATGATGCCGGTGCTCATCGACGGCACGCCGTTGAGCCTCACGCGGCTGCGTTCGCTGGCGGCAGCTTCCTCGATGCGTGCAACGTCGCTCAGGCGCACGTTGTAGGCGGCCTGGGACTTGACCACGATCGCGCCAAACTCAGCCGGTGTATTGAGGTCGGTGCGCGCGGTGACGTTGAACTCCCGCTGAACACTCTCGATACGCCCCGCCGGGACTTCCAGGTTCTGGCGGCGCAGCGCGTCTTCGACATCCTGCACCGTCAGGCGGTACGCGGCCAGGCGCTCAGGGTCCAGCCAGATGCGCATCGAGTACTTGCGGTCGCCACCGACCTGCACATCGGCCACACCGGGCACCGTCTGCAGCCGCGGCTTGACCACCCGGTTGATCAGGTCAGTCAGCTCCAGGGTGCTCAGCGTTTCGCTGGTGTAGGCCAGCCAGATGGTCGGCGTGGCGTCGGCCTCCACCTTGGAGATGACGGGTTCCTCCACCGCCGCCGGCAGGCGCCCGCGCACGCGGGAGACGCGGTCACGCACCTCGGCGGCGGCGGTGTCGGGGTCCTTGCTGAGCTTGAAGCGCACCGTGATCTGGCTGTTCTCGGTGCGCGAGACGCTGGTCATGATGTCCACGCCGTCGATGCCGGCGATGGAGTCCTCCAGCGGCTTGGTCACCTGGGACTCGATCACCTCCGACGAGGCACCCAGCAGCCGTGTGTTGACGCTGACCAGCGGCTCGTCGATGCGCGGGTACTCGCGCACGCTCAGCCGTTCGAACGAGACCAGCCCGATCAGGACCAGCAGCAGCGACATGACGGTCGCCAGCACCGGGCGTCGGATCGAGGTTTCTGAGAGCTGCATGGTGGGCCCCGTGGTCTGGTTGCGTCAGGGTGTGGCGCGCGATGCGGCGCGGGACGTCGGCGCGACCGTGGCGGAGGCCGCGGCCGCCGGACCGGATGCACCGGATGCGCCCGGCGCACCACCCGCGGCCTGGCCATCAGCCTTGCCCCCGGCCTTGCCCGCCCCACCGGGGCCACCGGCGCCCGCTGGGCGCCCTGACGCGGGTTTGTCGATGTCCACCACCCGCACGGGCAGCTTGTCGCCGCGGGCCAGGCGCGCCTGGCCGGCCGTGACCACGGTGTCACCGTCGGCCAGGCCTTCCAGGATCTCGACCTTGCCCGCCTGGCGCACACCGATCTTGGCTTCCAGCCGCTCCGCTACCTGGCCACCGTTGGGCCCGCTGACCAGCTTGAACAGGTACTGCTTACCCGCCAGGGGCGTGATGGCCTCCTCAGGCACGAGGATGGCCCGTTCACGCACGCCAAACACCAGCCTGGCCCGGGCAAACATGCCAGAACGCAGGCTGCCGTCGGGGTTGCGCAGTTCGGCACGCACCAACAGGGCGCGGCCGCTGCTGTCGACCTGGGAATCGAGCGCCGTCACCTGGGCTGTAAAGCGTCGTTTGGGCAAGGCATCCACCTCGGCCTCGATGAGGCTGCCGCGCTTGACCTTCGGCACATACCTCTCGGGCAGCTTGAAGTCGATGTAGAGCGTGCCGACCTCGTCGAGGGTGACCACATCGGCACCGTCACGGACATAGTCACCTACCTGAGCCGTGCGGATACCCGCCACCGCATCAAACGGCGCCAGCACGCGAAGGCGTTGAACCTGTGCCTGCGCCAAGGCCACCTGGGCCATGGCAACGTCCAGCGCTGCAGCGTTCTGATCGACTGCGCTGGTGCTGACAAAACTCTGCGCAGCCAGCTCACGGCTGCGCTGCAGGTTGGTGCGGGCGATGGAAGCCTGCGCCTGCGCCTGCTGCAGCTGGGCCTGCTGAAGCGTATCGTCCAGCTGCATCAGCAACTGACCCTTGGTGACGCGACTACCGTCGGTGAAGTTAAGCGCCGCGATGCGGCCGCTGACCTCGGGCCGCAGCATCACGCTGCGGCGCGCCTTGAGGCTGCCCACCGACAGCACATCGTCTTCGATGCGGGTCGCCACCGCCTTGCCCACCTCCACCGCCACGGGGCCGCCGCCCGGGCCTCCCGGGCCGCCGGGTGCTCCAGCCCCCCCAGGCGCCTTGCCCGCGCGCGGTTCGGCCCCAGCCTTCGCGGCGGGGCCCGCGCTGCCGGCAGCGGACACGGCGGGTTCGCGCTGCACCATCCAAGCCACCACGGCGGC
>JAJTDE010000301.1 GCA_021298085.1 Rubrivivax sp. | reverse complement strand
CTACGCAAAAGATGCTCACGTTAGCAGAGGGTGGTCGCCGCAAGCCTGCGCAACCCACCGCTTTGGGGGGTGGCAAGCTATGGGCGAAACTCAAGTGGCTGGCGCCTGCATGGCAACATGTGGACTGAAGAGTGTCCAGCGCATGCGACCAAGCCCTGAAACTCGTTTATGAGTTGCAGCAAACACAAGAGATTCGTCCCACACGGGCAATGCTTTTGGTTTTTGCACCTGAGGTGTTTCCATCTGTGACCGATATTCCGTGTAAAGATTTGAGCCCTAATGTTCGCGACGCGGCCGGCCTTGACCGACGTGCTGCGCTGCGAGGCTTGGCCGTTGTCGGCACAGGCTGGGTGTTCGGGGCGCCCACTTGGGCCGCTGTACTGGGTGAGGCCGATGAAGCGCAGAACGTCATCGTCCCGCTTCCCAGCGTGTTTGGTGTCGGTGCCTCCAGCGCCCGCAACCGTACGACCGACACGTTGGATCGGTGGCTCCCGGCACTTCATCAGATTGGCGTCGACAATCACCGGAGCATTAATGCCTGGTGGCCCACTCTCGAGCCCCAGCCAGATAACTGGTTCTGGTCAGGCTTTGATGATCAGATGGGGTATCTTCGACAACGAGGTATCTGGTTTGGAATTCTGTTGATGGGTTCGCCAGCCTGGAATACCCAGGACGAGCCGCGAACCCTGCCTGTGAATAACCTGCAGGGTTGGGCACGGTATGTGACGCAGGTCGCCCATCGCGCCAAGGGCTGGGCGACCCATCTGGAGGTCTGGAATGAGCCGCCCAATGGCACCGGTGCCAAGCAGACGCCGGCCGATTACGCCCGCATCGTTCGCACCACGCATAGCGCCGCAAAGGCCGTCGACAACCGGTTTCAGGTCGGTCTGGCCGCCAAGTCGGCGCACATCCTCTACCTGGAGCAAGTCATCAAGGCGGGCGCGCGGGGACAGTTCGATTACGTGGTGCTTCACCCATATGAGAGCCTGAACGGCACGATGCGCAGCACGGGCGGTGACCGCATCTTTGCCAGCATCGTCCCTACGCTGCGCAAGATGCTCGCCAAGATGAGCCCTACCCGGCGCGACGTGCCAGTCTTCTTCACCGAGATTGGCGCGACGTCAGAGCTTGGTGAACGCTTCCAGGCCGACGCGCTGATCAAGGCCTACGTTCTTGGGTTGGTGCAAGGTGTCTCCGTCATTCAGTGGTTCGAGGGCATGGACGGCGACAGTGGCCCATTGGGCTTGATGGACGCTGCGGGCAATCCGCGGCAGGCTTTCCACGCGCTGGCTGCGCTCATTCGCTACCTGGGCCGCACCCCCACCTACCAGGGACGGGTTGCGCTGGGCACACAGGTCACCGGGCATGTCTTCTCGGTCAACGGTGGCCCGGTGATGGTGGCGTGGGGCAAGCCGATGATGGCGCCGCAGCGGGTGTCGCTCCAGCAACCCTCTCGCTGGCTGCAACCCGGCTCGGCCGTGCGCAGTGCAGCGCAGATCGTTGTGGGCCCCTCGCCGGTGCTTGTGCTGGACGTCGCCGATTCGCTGGTAGCCGCGGCGAGGTCGGGTGCGCCGGACCCCGTGGACGTCGAGATGGCACGCACCGACGAGGTGTTCATCGACTTCGGAACGCGTTTGGTGGAGTACGGTTTGTATGTCGTGTCGGCCCAGGGGCTGGACGTGTATGGCGGGTCCCAGCCGCGTGGCACGCCCGATACCGGCCAGGTCTTTGCAGTGGACCCGGCATTCCTCTGCTACGACGCCGAAACGATCGAGATCACCGTTGAGATCGAACGCACAGGACCCAGGGGACGCATTGCATTGCGCCTCAATTACGAGGCCGCTACCCCCCGGGGCTTCAAGACAGCGGGCGGTGCGTTGGTGATGGCACCGGCTGCGGATACCGCGATCCGTTCCTGGAAGATCAAGGATGCCCGGTTTGTGAATCAATGGGGTTATGGCTTTGCACTGGTCTCCGAGTGCCAGGAGTGCCCCCCGGGTCACCGCGTCAAGCGCATATCGGTTCGAAAGGTGCTGGCGTGACGCCAGCCGCAGCCCACCCGGGCGTACTGCGCCGAGTGGTGGTCAACGGCAAGTTCCTGTCAGCGGACTCGACCGGCGTTCACCGTGTCGCTGAAGAGTTGCTGTTAGGCATGCACGCGGTTCTGGCGCGTGAGCCCATGTTGGCGCAGCGTCTTCAGCTTGAGTTGTGGGTACCGCGCGATGGCGAGGCGCGGGCGAAGCGTCTCGGTGTGCCCTATCGGGTGCTCAAGCCGCTGGTGGGCATACCTTGGGAGCAGCTGACACTGCCTTGGCATGCACGAGGGCGTCTGCTGTTGAGCCTGTGCAATGTCGGGCCGATGGCCACCCGGGACGCTGTGACGATGTTTCATGATGCGCAGGTGCACAGTTCTCCGTCCAGCTATGGCCGAGGCTTTAGGGCTTGGTACCACCTGCATCAACCGATTGCCGGCCGGCGGCATCGCCACATCTTGACCGTGTCAGGTTTCTCTCGCGGGCAGTTGGCCCATTACGGCTTGGTCGAGCCGGAGCGTGTTTCCGTGATCCACAACGGCATTGACCACATGCAGCGCCTCCGCGCCGATGACAGGCTACTGGCCACGCTGGGACTGACGTCGGGACGCTATGTGGTGGGCCTGGCGAACACGCAGGCCCACAAGAACGTGCCGCTCCTGCTCCAGGCCTTTGATGACCAGCGCTTGTCAGGTCTGAAGCTGGTCCTGTTTGGGAGCGCCGACGCGGCAGCCTTTGAGCGCTTGGGGCGCCGCGTTGGGCCGCAGGTCGTCTTTGCTGGCCGTATCTCCGACGAACAGCTCAAGGGTCTGTACCAGCATGCCTTGTGCATGGCCTTCCCTTCGCGGACGGAAGGTTTCGGCCTACCGCCATTGGAAGCGATGATGGTGGGTTGCCCTGCCGTCGTGGCCCCGTGCGGGGCACTTCCCGAGGTCTGTGCG
>JAJTDE010000136.1 GCA_021298085.1 Rubrivivax sp. | reverse complement strand
GATTCTGTCGGGGGCGCCCATCACGGCGGTGTTCCTGCTCGCCCAGCGGTGGATGATCTCGGGGTTGGCCGCCGGTGGGGTAAAAGGCTAGCCATGATCATCCGCCGCAGCACCGTTCACACCCACACCCGCTCCAGCCCCGGCTGGGGCGAGGTCAGCACCCAGGTCCTGGGCGACGCCGGGGGTCTCACCCAGTTTGGCGTGTCGCTGCAGGTGCTGCAGCCGGGTGCCAAGGCGTCGGTGCGCCACTGGCATGCGCATGTCGACGAGTTCCTGCTGGTGGTGGACGGCGAAGCCACCGTCACCGAAGACGATGGCGCGCACCGGCTGCTGCCGGGTGACTCGGCCTGCTGGCCGGCGGGAGTGCCCAACGGGCACACCGTGTCCAACCGCTCGACACGGCCCTGCACGGTGCTGGTGGTGGGCTGCCGGCTGGGGGACACGCAGGCGGTCTACGTGGACGATGCCGAACAGGCCGCGCTCAACGCGGGTCAGGCCGCCAATCGCGCAGCAGGGTGAGCAGGCTCTGCAGCACCGGCTGCACCTCGGCGGCCCTGGCCGCGTTCCAGGCGTAGGGCGGCGCTTCGTCCATGTAGCAGCGCCAGGTCATCTCCAGCTGCAGCGTGTGCACACCGTGGTCAGGCCGGCCGTAGTGGCGGGTGATGTAGCCGCCACGGAATCGGCGGTCGGCCACATGGCTCCAGCGGCTCTGTGACGACAGCAGGTCGATCACCCCTGCACGCAGCTCGGGCGCGCAGCTGCCGCCGCTGGCCGTGCCCAGGTTCAGGTCCCACAGACGGCCTTCGAACAGCCAGGGCAGCTCGGAGCGGATGCTGTGCCCTTCCAGCACCACCGCGTGGCCGTGGCGGGCCTGGATGCGCTGCAGTTCCGACTTCAGTGCGTCGTGGTAGGGCTGCCACCACTGGGTCACCCGCTGCTGAACCTCGGCGTCAGAGGGTTCTTCGCCCGGTTGGTACAGCGCCTCGCCGGTGAAGAAGTGCAGCGGGCACAGCCCGGTGTTGTTGACACCAGGGTACATCGGGACGTTTTCCGGGGGGCGGTTCAGATCGATCAGGTAGCGGTGCGCCACCGGCATCAGCACCGAGGCGCCCAGCGCCTCGGCAAAGGCGTACAGCCGGCCGAGGTGCCAATCGGTGTCTTCCAGCTCGGCGGCACGCGGGTGCATGCGCGCCAGCACGGCCTCGGGCATCCAGGTGCCGGTGTGGGGCAGGCTCAGCAGAAGCGGTGTGCTGCCGCGGTGCAGGGTGAAGGGCTGCACGGGCAGGGTGTCGTCCGGGTCACCGGGGGAGGGTGGCATGGCGTCGGGTCCAGGCGGGTCGGGCGGTGGCGGGGCTGCCCGATCTTGCACCAGGGAACCGCGCCTTGCACGCCCAGGGGCTGCGCCCGTAGAGTCGGGCACATGGGGTGGCGGGCAACACACGGGGCGGTGAGGTGGCTGGGGCTGGGATCACAGCGGTGGCTGTGTGCCGCGCTGGTCCTGGCTGGCCTGGGCCTGGTGGATGACAGCCGGGGCGCACCCGTTGCCGCGCGCGCCGATGCCCAACCGCGCGACGGCACGGCTGCGCCCGTCGAGATCCGCCTGGAGATCGACATGGGCGATGAGGTCGCGGCCGGCCGCTTCAGGCCCGATCAGGGCGACACCCTCGGCCTGCGCGGCGGCTGGTGGCCGCTGCAATGGCAACGCTCCGTGACACTGGTCCGGCGGGAAGGCAGCGCCTGGTGGGAACTCACGCTGCGGGTGGCGCAGCCGCCTGTCGGCGGGCAGCCCATTCCCCACAAGCTGCGGATCGAGCGCGCCGGCCAGGGGCCCGAGGCGGGCTGGGAAGAAGGCGCCAACCGCCTGCTGCCCACCGCCACACCGTCACTGACGCTGCGTCGGCGCTTCAACGCCCCGCCCGAGTTGGCGCCGGTGCAGCGCACGGGCGACATCGAGAACCTGGGCCCTGTGGCGTCGGCCCATGTCGACGCGCGGCGGGTGCAGGTCTGGCTGCCACCCGGCTATCACACCCAGCCCGAACGGCGCTGGCCGGTGCTCTACCTGCACGACGGCCAGAACGTCTTCGACGCGCAGGCGGCCGGCAGCGAGTGGCGGTTTGACGAGACCGCGCAACGCCTGGCCCTGGCCGGTGTGATCGCTCCGCCGCTGATCGTGGCCGTCGACAGCACCGCCCAGCGCGTGAGGGACTACACGCCCACCGCGCAGCCGGCGCCCTCGGGTACCGGGGCAGCTGGCGCCCCGGCCGCCACCTGGGGCGGCGGCGCACCGGCCTACGGCCGCTTCCTGCTGGACGAGCTCAAGCCGCTGATCGATGCCCGCTACCGCACCCGGCCCGGTGTTGCAGACACCGCCGTGGGTGGCTCCTCGCTGGGGGGCCTGGTGTCGCTGTGGCTGGCGCTGGAATACCCGCAGCGGGTGGGGGCGGCACTGGTGGTGTCCCCGTCGCTCTGGTGGGATGACCAGTGGGCGCTGCGGCGGGTGCAGGCCGGGCAGGTGGGGGGTGATGCGGGCGGACAAGCGCCCGCTGCATCGTCTTCACCGGAGGCGACGGCAGGGGCCTCCATCACCACCCCGGCCCCTCCAGGCCGCCCCCGGCTGTGGCTGGACATCGGTCTGCACGAAGGGCCGCAGGCGCTGGCCGACACGCGCGCGCTGCGGGCGGCGCTGCAGGCACAGGGATGGTTGGGCCGCCTGATGACCACCGCCGAAGACCCTGTGGGCACGCACAGCGAACTGGCCTGGGCCGGGCGGGTGGAGGCCATGCTGTTATTCCTGTACGGCCGCCGCGGTGTGACGCCAGTGGTGGTCGATTGAGACAGTGGTGACGAGCTGTTTTTCCGGTGACTGCAAGGCCCTGCAGCCCCTCTAGGATGCCGCCACGCTGCCTGCAGGCCCGCGCGCAAGCCGCCACCGATGGAATCGCGTCCATGTTGACCTTCTCCGCCGCCCAGATGACCGACATCGCCCGCGCCCGGCGACAGCGCTTCATCGAGTCTGTCGCCCGCTGGATGGACGACGAGTTCCCCGACGGCGGCTGGCAGGGAGCTGACGGCCTGGCGCAGCTGCAGCGCTGGGCCGAACAGGCCTGGGCCTGGGGCATTCAGGCCGACGAGCTGGTGCGCTGCCACCTCTACGCCAGTGTGGTGCTGGGCGACGGCTACGTCCAGGCGGACCCCGAGGTCGAAGGTGTGCTGGCCAGCACCGAGCTGACCGATGAGCTCAAGCTCGCCTGGCTGACCGGCCTGCTGGACGCCCTGCGCAACGCGTCAGCGCCCGAGGCCTGACCGGTCACCCCCAAGCCCCCACCTGGACATGCCTTCTCCCGCGGTCGCCCGGCAACTGCAGGCCCTGGCCAAGGCCGGCCTGAAGTGGGGTCGCTCAGCCGCGCAGCAAGGCTGGTCGGCCGCCGTCGAGTTTGGTGCGGCCACGAAGGAGGCAGCCGCCGACCAGTGGCACAAGGCACAGCGCGCGGGCAAGGAAGCGGTTGCCGGCATGGCCGCCAGCGGCGCCGAGAAGGGCGCGCAGTGGGCCACCGCCAACCCCGAGCGTTTTGACGAACTGCGCCAGAAACTGGACAAGCGGGACCGCTTCTCCAGCAGCCAGGTCTGCCAGGGCTGCGCCCCCGACAACAGCCCGCGCCACCCGGACCCCCGCGACGGCCACTACATGGGCCACGACTGCCCCAAGACCCAGCCCGGCCGCCCGACACGCGGCGTCAGGCCCGATTGCGCCGGCGCCGGTGGCGCCCACAAGCCCTTCCCGCAGGTGACCTTCACCAACGGCATCAACAACACCCCGCAGCAGGTCTGCGACACCCTGCACGCGCTGGCCAACAGCCGCTGCGCCGAGGTGGTGGCCATCTACAACGCCACCTACGCCGACCCATCGCTCAAGCCGCCCGAGCGTCGCTGGGACGACTACCAGGATGCCGCCAAGGAAGGCGCCGAAGGCGCGGCGCGAGCCGCCCGAATGGCGCGGGTGACCGGTTCACCCAAGGTCATCGCCGCGGCGGCGGCTGTCGGCGGCGTGGCCGGCGCCACCCCGGAGGTGGCGCTTCAAGAAGCCAGCCGGCTGGGGGCCGTGCAGGATGTGATGGACTGTGCGGACACGATTGTGGGCAGTGGGCAGGATGCGGCCGCCAAGCGGCTGGCGGGGGATATCGTGAAGGCGCTGTCAGGGCCGAGTCCGGGGATGGCGATCTACGCGCACAGCCAGGGCGGGTTGAATACGGCGGAGGGGATTGCGCAGGCGAAGGGAGAGATGGTCGCCATTGCTGAAGGTCGTTTGTTGGCAAGTGGCGTGGAAGAGGTCGAAGCGGCCCGCCGGGCGCAAACGATGGTCGAAAAACAGCTCGGGGCGCTGAAGGTCCACACCTTTGGCACACTGGAGAGAGACCTACCGGATGGTCCTGTCTACCATCGCTTCACCAACGAACTGGATCCCATACCCAAGGTGATCCGCGCTGCCCAGAAGGGACTGAAGCCAGAGGCTGCGTTCACCGACCCTTCGAACTCGCCACCCGTCGAACGATTCAGCAGTGCGCCCTCCTGGTCTCCCATTGCTGCACACGGCATGGTGGAAGCCTACTTGCCGAACTTGGACCAGAAGCACCCCAAAGGGAGATGCTGTTGAACCGACACGCGTCAACGGTCAGTCGTCGCCAAGCTGGCACCGGCTTGTTGGCCTTTGCCTTGATGACAGCCACACCTAGAGTCCACGCCATGAACGCCAGCCAAGCCTTGCAACTCGTCCAGCACTGGGGGCGTGACTCGCGCGACATGCGCTACATCGGCCAGATGCAGGTCGCAGCTGATGGCGGATTTTTGACCATGGCTCGGGGTGCATTCCTGCGATACGAAGCCAACCAGCGAACACTGCTGGTTTCAGCGTTAGTTCGGTACAAGATGCCCGGCCTGTCGCTTCGGCCATCCTTCGTGCAAAAGCTCACCCGTACCGGTGAACGCGAGCGCACCACCTTGGGGGAGGGCGAGTTTGAGTTCTACACACAGCCCTTGTTCGACTTCGAGCCCGAAGTGGTGCTGTTGACCAAACCATTCCGCGACGGCGCCATCGACCCGGCGCAGTTCTCCCGTGAGGTCCGCTGGCTGCTGCGCTGTGCCCAGCACTGGCGCATCAAACGCTTCAACGATGTCCTCGGCAGTGCGGAAGAAGACCTCATCCCCGAAGGCCAACGCATCGTCTCCGTCTGGCCCGCGCGGCCGTGGTGAGGGACGCACAGTCCAGCCCGGCGGGGCACCACCGCCGCTTGACAAAGCGCCGCACCCGGCACAGAGTCACCACCAGCGTTGATGGTGCCCCCTGACAGGCCTTCACAGGCCCGGCCCCTCACGCTGCACCACCCCACCCGCCACCCACACACCCCAGGAGGCTGCCATGGCACAACCCCTTGCACACCACCCCATCGGCTGTGTCGGGCGCGCGGGCGCTCGCGGCACGGGGTCACAGGCCTCTTCAGTCTCGACGGCCTGATCTGCCCGTTGTGCCTGGGGCCTTCAGCCCAGGCGTCTTGACGGTCTGATGCCCTGACACCGGCAGCGACGCTGGCCAACCGGCCCGTATCTGCTGACGCGCCCCCTCACAGCCCACCCTTGAGCCGGCACCCCTTCGGGGCTGCCGAACGTCTCCTTGTTGCCGACGCGGCGGCACCTGCGCTGCGGCGTTGGCCCTCTGGCTGTGAACATGCCCCTTTCTTCACCCTTTGCGACCCCCTTCACCACCCCCAACCGTACGGAACACCCTTCCTCCAGCACCACCCCTACCGAAGCCATACCCCCCACCACCGGCGCCTGGCAGACCTGCCGCGTCGTCGAAGTGCTGCGCAACCGCGTCCAGGTGCACGACGGGCAGACCACGCGCAGTGCCAGCGTGTCCCACGCGCTGCAGCGTGAACTGGCCGACGCCAGCGACGCGCTGGCGGTGGGCGATTGGGTGCAGGTGGATGCACAGGACTGCGTGCAGCAGCGCCTGCCACCCCGCAACCAGCTCTCGCGGCGACTGAACGACGGTCGCGACAAGAACGAGCGGCTGGTGATCGTCAGCAACGTCGACACCGCCTTTCTGGTGATGGGCCTGGACGCCGACTTCAACCTGCGCCGGCTGGACCGCTACATCGCGCTGGTGCGCATGGCCGGTGTGCAGCCGGTGGTGGTGTTGACCAAGGCCGACCGCGTGGGCGACGTCAGCCGCAAGACCGACGAGGCCCGCGCCGCACTGCCCGCTGACGTGCCCTGTGTCAGCCTGAATGGCCTGGACGCCGAGACCAGCCGCGCCTTGCTGCGCCCCTGGCTGCCGCCGGGCCACACCGCCGTGCTGCTGGGCTCCAGCGGTGCCGGCAAGAGCACGCTCACCCACGCCCTGTGTGACCACTCCACGCAGGGCACGGGGCCCACGCGCGACGGCGACGGCCGCGGCCGCCACACCACCACCGTGCGCACGCTGCTGCCCTGCGTGGGCGGCGCCAGCATCATCGACACACCCGGGCTGCGCAGCCTGCGTCTGGACGCTGACGAGCGGGGCCTGGCCCGCGCCTTTGCCGATGTGGCCCAGCTGGCCAGCGGCTGCCGCTTTCGCAACTGCCAGCATGCGGGTGAACCGGGCTGCGCCGTGGCCGACAGCCTGAGCCCCGAGCGCCTGAACAGCTGGCACAAGCTGCAGCGCGAGGCACAGCGCGACACGATGACGGCGCTGGAGCGCCAGCGCCAGCTCAGCGAATGGAAACAGCGCAGCCAAGCGGGGCGGCAGCGCCTGAAGGACAAGCGGCAGGCGGGTTGAGTGGCCGGGCACCGGGCGGCGCCTGAGCCCCCGACGCCGTCAAGGGCTCAACCGGTCAACCCATCAGCGCCTGCGCCGCCGCGCGGTAACGCTCGGCCGTGGCGGCCACCACATCGGCCGGCAGGGCTGGCGCGGGGGCGGCCTTGTTCCAGGGCTGGCCGTTCACCTGCGCCTGCTCCAGCCAGTCGCGCAGGTATTGCTTGTCGTAGCTGGGCGGGTTGTCGCCGACTGCCGCCGCGGCCTCATACGACGCCAAGGGCCAGAAGCGGGAGGAATCGGGTGTCAGCACCTCGTCCATCAGCGTGAGGCGGTCGTCGTCGTCCAGGCCAAACTCAAACTTGGTGTCGGCAATGACGATGCCACGGGTCAGGGCATAGGCGGCGGCTTCGCGGTAGAGCTGCAGCGCCACCCGGCGCACTTCCTCGGCACGCGCCTCGCCGATCAGGGCGACGGTCTGCGCGAAGCTGATGTTCTCGTCGTGCGCGCCGGCCTCGGCCTTGGTGGCGGGCGTGAAGATGGGTTCAGGAAGGCGTGCGGCGTTGCGCAGGCCGGGCGGCAGGGCCACGCCGCAGACGGCGCCGTGGGCCTGGTATTCCTTCCAGCCGGAGCCGGCCAGGTAGCCACGCACCACGGCCTCGATGGGCAGTGGGCGCAGGCGCTTGACCAGCATGGCGCGGCCTTGCACCTGGGGCACCTCGTCAGGCGCCACCACCGCCTCAGGTGCCTCGCCCGTTAGGTGGTGGGGCACGATGTGCTGCAGGCGGTCAAACCAGAACAGCGCCACCTGGGTGAGCAGGGCCCCCTTGCCGGGAATGGGCTCGCCCATGATCACGTCGAAGGCGGAGATGCGGTCGCTGGCCACCATCAGCAGGCGGTCGCTGCCCACCGCATAGTTTTCACGGACCTTGCCGCGTGCCACCAAGGGCAGCGAGTGCAGGCGGGATTCAAAGAGGGCTGAGGTCACGGCATGCGGCAGAAGGGGACAACCGCAGGATCTTGCCACAGGCACCCGGCGCGGCACTGACCGCCGGGTGCCTGTGGGCTCAGCGGCTCAGCGCGCGGTGGCACCCGATCGGGCCGACACGGTCGTCACCGCCGAGCCCGCCGGCGCCCGCCCATGCACCAGCACCAGCCCGCCCAGCGGCGGCACGGTCAGGGCCCAGCCCGCGCGCTCGACATCGGCCGGCACCGTCACGGTCCGCCCGCTGCGGGCATCCCGCCAGCGCTGGCCAGGGCGCAGCGCAGCGTCGCGCAGCACCACGGTCTGCGCCTGCTCGGCGTTGTTGCTGAGCACCAGGGCCCGCTGGCCACCCAGTTGACGGGGGCTGAGCACCACGTGGGCACCCAAGGCCTGCAGCGCCTCGGCGCGGCCCTGGCGCAGGATGCGTTCACGCTGGCGCAGCCGAATCAATTCCTGCACCTGGGCGCGCAGGGCAATATCGGGTGAGCCGCCCTGGTCAGCCCAGGGGTAGGGCGCGCGGTTGAAGGGGTCGTCACCGCCCGTGACCCCCACCTCGTCACCGTAGTAGACCAATGGCGCCCCCGGCTGCGTCATCTGGATGAAGGTGGCCAGCAGCAGCCGCTGCTTGGCGCGCTGCGCCGCGGGTGCGCTGGCGGGCTCGTCGTGCCAGCCCAGCACGTGCAGCGCACGCGCCACATCGTGCGACGACACCAGGTTCATCAGGGCATGCAGCGCCTGCGGCGGGTAGGCCTCGCGCAGGTGTTCCAGCTGCGTGACCAGGTGCTGCGCGGCGCCGCCACCGACATGGTCCAGCACCGCATTGCGGAAGATGTAGTTCATCGTCGAATCGAACATGTCACCGACGAAGTACTTCGACGAATCGAACCAGGTCTCGGCCAGCGTCAGCGCGTCAGGCCGGTGGGCCTTGACGGCGCGTCGCCAGTCGCGCCAGAAGTCGTCAGACACCCAAGGTGCGACATCCATGCGCCAGCCGGCGGCGCCCAAGTCCAGCCACTGGCGGGTAACGGAATCGGGGGCGCCAAAGGCAAAGTCGCGGAAGGCGCGGGAAGCCTTGTCGATTTCCGGCAGGTCGGGGCCGCCCCAGCCGGTGTACTGCCGGTCGGGTTCGGTCTGTGCGGTGTCGAAGCGGAACCAGCTGAAGTACGGTGATTCGGGCTGTGGCCGGCCATTCTGGAAGGCGCCCAGGCCCGGGTAGTTGCCATAACGGTTGAAATACGGTGAATCGCTGCCCACGTGGTTGAAGCTGGTGTCGGGCAGGATGCGCATGCCGCGCTGAGCGGCTTCACGGGCCAGGCGCGCAAAATCGGCGTTGCTGCCAAAGGCCGGGTCCACCCGCTTGTAGTCGGCGGTGTCGTACTTGTGGTTGCTGGGCGCCTTGAACACCGGGGTCAGGTACAGGGTGTTCACGCCCAGGGTCTTCAGCTCGTCCAGCTTGTCGATGATGCCTTTCAGGTCACCGCCGAAGAAGTCGTTGTTGAACAGCCCGTCGGAGCCGTCGCCTGAATTCGGGCGGTAGGGCTTGCCCATCCACTGCGGGTGCTTCTCGATGCCGCCGGTGCGGTAGCGGTCGCGGCCGGGCACCGGGTCGTTGCTCGGGTCGCCGTTGCGGAAGCGCTCGGGGAAGATCTGGTAGTAGATGGCGTCCTGCGCCCACCCGGGCACCTGGAAGGCCGGGTCGTGGATGGTCTGGCGGTAGCGGCGGATGCTGCGCGGGCTGTCAGGCAGGAAGGCCACGGCACCCGGGCCGCCGGCGCCGCGCTCGCGCGTCCAGTGAACGGGTTCGTTGTTGTTCTGCAGCACGTAGCGCTCGCCGCCGAGGTGGGCTTCGAACCAGTAGCCGTAGACGCCCGGGCGCTCGAAGCGGTGCTGCGTGCCAAAGCGCCTGCCGTCGCTGGACGGGGTCATCGGCAGGCGCGCCAGCGGGGTGTAGTTCAGGCGGTCCTGGTTGCCCGTCAAGCCGCGGTCTTCGATGACCAGCCACACGGCATCGGCCCCGGCCGGGGCGGCCAGGCTGAAACGAACAGTCTGCCCCGCAGGCTGCGCGCCAAAGGGCTGCTTGTGCGCCAGGTCTCGCGAATCGAAGCGCAGCGCCAGCGCACGCGGGTCGGTGATGGCGCGGGGTTGGACGTCGGGCAGGGTCTTGGGGCCGATCTCCAGCCGCGCGACGCGGCCGTCCACCAGCAGGCGCAGGGTGTGTTCACCCGAGAAGCTGCGCGCGGCGTTGCCACCGCCCAGCACCAGCGTGCCCTGTGGGCCTTCACCGAAGTTGGTGGCGGCGTTCCAGTCGGCGTCGGCAATCTTGAATTCCTGGCGGCCGCGCAGATCCACATTCAGCACATAGGCGTTGCAGAGCCAGCGGAAGGCGTATTCGTCGAGCGGCGCCCAGCTGTTCATGCCGCCCCGCAGGTGCAGCGTGACGCCCGGCAGGGGGGGCGGGGTGCAGGCGGTCACCGACACGGGGGCAGCTGCCTCCGTGGAGGCCCGCGCGGCGCCCCCCGCCATCAAGGCCGAGCCCAGACCGATCAGGACCAGCCCCCGCAGCTTGCGCAGACGCCGCGTCATCTCACTGCACCCGCTTGTAGTTGTTGTAGCCGTCCCCGCGCGCACGCTCGGGGGGCACGGGCTTGAGCACCAGCACCGTGTTCGGCGGCACGGTCACCGGCAGCAGCGCCGAGTGCACGGTGATGGGCTCCACCTGGCCGAGCAGGTCTTCCAGCACCGTGCCGTCCATCAGCTTGGAATCGGACAGCAGCACCCACTCCTTCACCGGCTGCGCGCTGGGGTTGGCCAGCACAAAGACGCTGTCCAGCGCACGGTCGGTGAAGCGCTGGAAGGCAAAGGCCTCGCGGGCCACCAGCGGACGGTAATCGCCCACACGCAGTGCGCGGTGGTCACGGCGCAGCG
>JAJTDE010000025.1 GCA_021298085.1 Rubrivivax sp. | reverse complement strand
CCCATGCGGTGGCGCGCGGGGTGCCGCTGGACGTGCTGCAGGCCAACCTGGGGCACGAGAGCCCGGCCACCACCGCGGTCTACGTCAAGGCGGAGAAGGGGCGGCGGCACCGGGCGGTGCTGGCGGCGTTTGATGGGGCTGGGCACCGGCCAGACGTTGGATCCTGATTGCAGATCACACATGCAAGGGGCCATGCAAGGGGCCGGCCCTGAAGCAGCCGCTGGCCGGTGGGGTGTTGAACCGTTCAACACCCTTCCCTGCTGCTGGTGCGCGAAAGCGCGAAGGCGCCATGCTGGCGTTTCCTGCTGGCTGCTGATCAGCGCCTGCTCAGGCCGCAAGCCACTGCTTGAGCCACTCGCGAAGTGCCTTGGCACGCTCGGCAGACAGAGCGCCTGCATCGATGTCCAGGCGTGCACTGCCATCGGCCTGTTGCGCCAGACGTGCACCGGCGCCCTTCTTGCCGAATCGTTCCACGCGTTCTGCCGCTGCGGGTGTTGAACCGTTCAACACGCCCGTTGGCACCGGGGCCAGCAAGGCCTCGAGGGTGTCTTTTGCGGAGCGCGCAGCACGCCGGGCGGCCAGCTCCTTGGCCCTGGCAAGCACGCCATCTGGATCTTTCTGGACCGCTTCGCCCAGAGGCTGTGCCCAGCGAAACTGGATCTCCAGGGGTGATGCAAAGGCCTGCACCACGGTGTCCGGCAGACGCGCCAGTGCCAGACTCTTGGACACCAGGGCCACATCCACGCCCAGGCCGTCAGCCAACTTGCGCTGGGACGCGAACAGTCCTTCGTCCAAGGCGCGTCGGTACATCATGCCCTGCTCCCACGGGCTCAGGCTCTTGCGGCTGCGGTTCTCGCGATCCATCTGCTCAAAGAGCGCGAGATCATCCAGATCCTCGATCACCGCCAGGACCGGCAAACCCAACTCCAGGCATGCACGGTGGCGGCGGTGCCCGTACACCAGTTCGAAAGTCGCCGGGGGCTCGTCGGACGAGACGCCTGCCGGCTCAGCAGCCAACGCGGCGGCCGGCAACGGCCGAACCTTGATGGGCTGAACGTTGCCGCCGCTGGCCTCGATCTCCGCTTTCAGTTCCTGAAAGGCCGACTCCTCGAACGAGGCCGTGTGCCGATTGGCCCAGCGCGATGGCCGAATCCGCTTGGCATCGAGCAGCCGCGCCGGCAGCGCCCCGTCAAACTGCTGCAAACGCTCACGAAGCGACTCGACTTCTGCCGCCGCCGTGGACTGCGAGGCCAGAAAGTGCGCCATGGTTCCAGGCGCGGTCCGGCTTCGAGCCGCTACCGGCGGAGTGGCGCCCCCTGCGAAATCAACGGGCTGCGGCGAAGCCGCGGGCGCCGACACCCCCGAGCCGGATCGCTCTGTCGTCGCACCGCTGACAACGGCGGATGGCTGACCGATGCCCAGCGCTGGCCTCGTCGAGCGCGCCTCGGCCGCGCTTGCGGTGTCGCTCGCCCTGACGGGCTGCGCCGCCGACACCGATGGCGCTTGGCGTGCAGCGTCAGCCAGCGGCGGCAGCTTGATCAGGCTGGCCTTGGCCAGCAACTTCTTGCTCATGACACGCCCTCCCAGTGGACATTCTGGTTGATCGTCTTGGTGCCCTGCGCACGATGGCCTGCGCTCCAATCGACAACGTGTTGAGGACCGCAGGGCAGGGTGTTGAACCGTTCAACACCCCCCCGCGTGGGCACAAAACCCGCGCAGGGTAGTGGCGCTGCAGCAGGTGCTCTCAAGGCGGGCATCGTCATACATGCCCTCCCACCTGGCGTGCCCAGGTCTGGCGGATAGAGCCTTCGATGTGTCCGACAAAGCTGTCGTAAGCGTCACGCGCACGCTTGAAGGTGCGTGCGCTGCCGTCGTAGCGTCCACCGACGTCATAGACCGTTCCAAATTCAGCGCTGGTCACGCCCGTGACGGCTGTCTTGGGAATCTCCACCGGCAGGACTTTTTCAGCGTAGGTCTGGCCGATCCACTGGCGCACGACGTCGGTGGCCGCGTCCGCCGAGTCCACGCGTGCCAGCAGCACATGGATGAAATCAAAACTCTTGTTCATGTTGCGCTGGGCCAGCAGCTGCGAAGACAGATCGGCAAACAGGTTCCAGAACTGCGCGGCCGACGCAAAGTCCAATGCATTGGGCGGCAGCGGCATGATGATGCCGTTGGCCGCCATGAACGCATTGATCGTCACGTAGGACAGGGCAGGGGGGGTGTCGATCACGATGACGTCGTAGTCGGCGCGCACGTCGTCGATGCCGAGATCCAGCACCCGCCAAAACTCAAAGCCGGGTTCCTTGGTCTGACGGGCAGGGAGCACAAACTCAGCCCCGAACAGGGTAGGGGAGGCAGCCACCAGGTCGATGCCGTCCCAGTAAGTCGGCCGGATGGCATATCGGATGGAGGTTTCGCTGCCGGTGGCCAACGGCAGGATGGTTTGGTCTTCCTCGACCTCCGTGTCGGGCAACAGGCCAAACAAGGTGGTCAGCGAGCCTTGGGGGTCGGTGTCGATGACCAGCACACGGTGCCCCCTGAGCGACAAGCCCTGGGCCAAGGTGACGGCCGTGGTGGTCTTGGACACACCCCCCTTGAAGTTGCCGATGGCAATCGTCACGGCTTCAGCGCCGGCGGGCCGCAGCTGTTCCTTGCGGTGTTCGCGCACCCATGTTCGTGCTTCCGCCAAGGTGAACTCGCGCCGGCTGCCCGTGCTGTTGAGCTGACCTTGCGGCAGATCGCCGCGACCCATGCGGTGGCTGGCCGATCCCTTCTCAATGCCGCACAAGGCCGCGAGCTGACTGAGGTTGAAGACGGGCGGCGACTTGCGTGCACTGGGCGCCAGCATCGTCTGGCGGATCTGCTGCATCATCTGCAGCGCGCGCTCTGCCTGAATCGACACATCGCTCAACGAAATGGTCTTGGGTGGGGGAACGATCAGCTTGGCCATGCGGAACAACCTCTTGATGCCTGTCTGCTGGACGGAAAGGCACGGCATGTGCAGTTTCTCGTCAAGCGGCGCGGAACCGTCCAATTATCGCCGCTGGGTACGATTGCAGCCAAGTGTCTGCCAGGTCACCATCGGCCAAAACCATCCAGATTCAGAAACTACAAGCTCTTAGAACTCCTTTTAACTCTTTAGCTGACAGAAAACCTTTGTAGATCAAAGACTTGGCGCGGTCTGCGTGAGTGTGTTCGGGGTGATGCGGAGACTCTACGGGCACTTGCGTGCA
Organism: Rubrivivax sp.; assembly: GCA_021298085.1. GTDB lineage: Bacteria > Pseudomonadota > Gammaproteobacteria > Burkholderiales > Burkholderiaceae_C > Rubrivivax. Next base: position 35,437 of record JAJTDE010000025.1, on the reverse strand, counting down.
TGCGTACGGGTGGTTCCGGAGACGCCACAGGCAGAACCCGGAGCGTCTTCGGGGTTTGCTGGTCACCCAGCCGTTTCTGGCTGCGGGTGTCTGTGCGATGGCCTGCGAGGCGTAAAGACCGCCCGAAAACACTCACACGAAGGCCTGCGCAGGGTCAAGGGCTCGTCGGTCACGGTCATGGGCGGCTCGCGCCAGGCTTCTGCGGACTTGCGTGCCGCATGAAACCGGCTGCTGCGCGCCTCTGCGCTGTCGTGCGGGCGCTTGACGTGAGTGTTTTCGGGCGGACCGGTGACGCCATTGCCGATCACGCCGGTCTGTGCGTGGCCGCAGAGGCTGCCGCGACCAGGACATCGGGACTGGGTGCGGCGAAGCCCCCAGGGGAGGGGGGCCCAACGGTCTGGAACTCGCTTCATGTGAGAGTTTTCGGGCGTCCTCGTAGTGCTGGATACTGCCTTGAGGCTTCAGGCGCCCCCATGCCTGTCAAAGTGATCGGCAGCTTCACGTGAGACTTTTCGGGATATTGGGCCTCGAACGCCGGCCGCGCGATGCCTTGCCACCCGCTTAGCACGTGATCCGACGCCGGGCTGTTCATGTGAGACCATGCTTCACATGAACGCGCTGCTCGCCTACCATCGGCGCGTGCCGCCTGCCTCTCCGCCGGATTCTGTCGATCCCGACGCCCACTCAGCCCAGCGGGCGGAGGCAGGCGTCGGCGCGTCCAGAAGACCGCCCGTGGCTGCCCGTGCTCAGGAGCGGGGCTCGGCCGCTGATGTCCTGCGCAAGCCGGTCAACGCGTTGGCCATCGTGCCGCAGTCGGTGCGCATCACCTACCTGGCCCGCAAGGCCTACAACGTGCTGCTGTACGAGGCCCAAGATCAGGGGATCGAGCAAGACGTCTACCGAGCCCCCCTTGAGCAAATCATCCGTGGTGTCGAGTTTGACAGCCACGACACCGCGCTGATCAAGAAGCACCTGCGGGCGATGGTGACGACCTCGGTGGAGTGGCAGTCGCCAACCGCGGGTGAAGGTGTGGCCTGGAATGTCTGCGGGCTGCTGGCCCATGCGCGGCTTTACAAGGACCGCGGCCAGAACTGGGTCGAGTGGTCGTACGCGATCAACCTGAAACAGGAGCTGCTGGAGCCCAGCGTGTTTGCCCGCCTGCGCCTGGAGGTGTTGACGCAGTTGCGTTCCCACACCGGTGTGGCGCTCTACGAGATCTGCTCACGCTATCGGGACATTGGCCGCACCGCCCGCAATCCGTGGCGCTGGTGGCACCCGGTGCTGACTGGTCAGCCACCCGACCCCGCCAAGCTGGAGAAACTGGACTACCGGTTCTTCAAGCGCGACACGCTCCGCGGAGCGATCGCCGAGGTCAGCGCCATCACCGATCTCGAGGTCGAGTTGATCGAGCACCGCAAGGGCCGTTTCATCGACGAGATCCAGTTTGCCATTCGGCCCAAGCGACAGGCCCAACTGCCACTGGCCTCCCACCGCCAACCGGTGGATCTGCAGTTGCTCAAGGACATGGTGGCATTGGGTGTCAACGACCAGGTGGCCGAGCGCTTGCTCGAGCAGCACGGTGAAGAGGCCGTGCTGATGGCACTGCCCACGCTGCAGCGTCGCCTGGAGTCGGCGTACCCGCACCCGATCAAGGACGCCGGCCGCTACCTCAAGACCTTGCTCGAACAGGTGCCGCCGGCCCGTGCGGGCGACGCATCGGCCCCGCCTGTGGGTGCTGCCGTGGCGTCCACCCCCCAACGACTGGCCATCAACGAGCGCGTGCGGGCTGACTGGACGGCCCGCTGGCGCGAGGGGCGCATCGCTGCACTCAAGGCGGAGATCGCGCAGTTGTCGGAAACCGCCCTGGCGGATTTGCTCCAGTTGGTTCGTGAGGACCACGCCGCTCGGCAAGTGCACCCATCGGTCGCGCGGCGGCTGCAGAACAGCGGCTGGAGCCATCCGATGGTGGTGGCTGATGTCGTGCGGGTCTACGCGGAGGGTGCATACGGCAGCCAGTGGGACCAACCCACCGCGGACGACTTGCTGAAGGTGGCCGCCGGTTTGGCGCAGCCGGACTCGCGGGCCTCCGCGGCCTGAGAGGGCCACGGGTGATGCCAGGCCGCTGCGGGAACCCCAGCACCGCGCCGTGTTGCGACGTGTTCAGCGAACCAGAGCCTGCGGCGATGCAGGCACCACGGAGATCCGCTGCGCCGACAGTTGCAGCCACACGGGTTGCCCGACCTCCCAGCGCTGGTGCGCCTGCGGGCTGACCACGAAGATATCGCCGAGGTCCGTGGCCACGGTGAGTTCATGGGAGTGGCCGAGGTAGGCCTGTTTCAGCAAGCGGCCCGGCAGGCAGCCTGCTGGATGGCTCTCTGCGCCCGGCGCAACCGACCCGGGCATGATGTGCCAGGCTTCGGGGCGCACAGCCAGTTTCACGGGGCCTGCCGGGGGCCACTCCCTGCCTTCCGGCAAGGGCAAGCGCAGCGAGCCCACCTGAACGGTACCTCCGGCCAGTACCTGTGCATCAAACAGCAGCGCTTCGCCCATGAACCCGGCCACAAACGCACTGCCGGGTTGTTCGTACAGCTGCTGGGGCGTGCCGCTCTGGGCGATGCGGCCCGCGTCCATCACGATGATCTGGTCACTCACGGCCAGCGCTTCGCTCTGGTCATGCGTCACATAGGCCACTGTGAGCCTCAGTCGTTGCTGCAGGGCGCGGATCTCCTCTCGCATGCTGCGCCGCAGCCGCGCATCCAGGTTGGACAGGGGTTCGTCGAACAGCAGCACGCTGGGCTCCAGCACCAGGCTGCGCGCCACGGCCACGCGTTGCTGCTGGCCCCCCGAAAGTTCGCTGGGCGAGCGTGTATCAAAACCCACCAGGCCCACCGACTCCAGCGCCACACGGGCACGCTGCGCAGTCTCAGCCGCGCTGACGCCGGACACCTTCAGGCCATAGCTGACGTTCTCGATCACGCTCATGTGCGGAAACAGCGCGTAGCTCTGGAAGACCATGCTGACATTGCGCTCGGCCGGCCCTAGCGTGGTGACATCCACGCCATCGATCAGGATCTGCCCGCCGCTGGGCGACTCCAGTCCAGCGATCATGCGCAGCGTGGTGGTCTTGCCGCAGCCACTGGGGCCGAGGATGGTCAGCAGGCTCCCCTTGGGAACCTGGAAGTCGACGCCCTTGACCACCAGCGGGCTGGCAGCGCCCCCATAGCGCTTGCTGACCCCGCGAAACTCGATGCCGATACCGGTCATGCCTGTGCCGCCTTTCTGCGGCCCAGTTGCCGCTCGCCCACCCAGCCCTGGATGGCCGCTGTGGCCAGCGACATCAGCACGATCAAGACCGTGCAGTACGCCAACGCCACACCATAGTCGCCATTGCCGACGCGGCCGATGATGTAGGTGGTGGCCAGTTCGTTCTCGGCCGTCACCAGGAAAATCACGGCCGAGACAGTCGTCATGCTGCGCACGAAGCTGTAGACCAGCGCGGCCACCAGCGCAGGCTTCAACAAAGGCAGCACCACGCGGCGCAAGGTCGTGGCCGTACCCGCCCGCAGCATGGTGCTGGCCTCGTCCAGGCTCTTGTCGAGTTGCTTGAAGCTGGCGGTACCCGCGCGCACGCCCACCGGAAGGTTGCGGAAGACGAAGCACAGCACGATGATCAGGCCAGTGCCGGTCAGTTCCAGGGGTGGCACGTTGAAGGCCAGGATGTAGCTCACGCCCAGCACCGTACCCGGGATCGCAAAGGCCAGCAGCGCCGCAAACTCGAACGCGCGTTGCCCTGCAAAGTTCGTGCGTGCGAGCAGCCAGCTGATCAGCAAGCCCACACCCGCACACAGCGGCGCCGCAATGGCCGCCAGCTTCAGGGTGGTGAACAGCGAGTTCCAGGCCGTTCCGGCCCATACCAGCCCGTGCTCGCCCCACTGGAGCGCAAAGGCGGTCATGAAGTGCCTGAGCGTGGGCGTGTAGTCGCGACCCCATGTCTGCACAAAGCCGCCGATGAAGGCGAAGACATAGACGATCAACGTGAACGTCAACCAGGGCAGTGCCAAGGCTTTGCAGGTTCGGCGTAAGTCATCCGGCAGCGGCATGGGCACCCCGCCATCCCCTTTGCCGGACACCGTGGTGTAACTGACACGCCCCAGCAAACGCTGCTGCAGGAAGAACACCGCCAGCGCAAAGCCGGTGAGGATCAAAGCCAGGCTGGCTGCGCGCCCTTGGTCGTACTGCGCGCCCACGATGGCAAAGAAGATGTCGGTGGACAGGACGGCATACTGGCCGCCCACGACGATGGGGTTGCCGAAGTCCGCCATGCTCTCGATGAAGCCCACCAGGAAGGCATTGGCCAGGCCCGGCTTGAGCAGCGGCAGCGTCACGGTGAAGAACGTCTTGCTGCGGCTGGCGCGCAGGGTCAGCGCCGCCTCCTCCAGGCTGGGCGAGATACCCTGCACCACGCCGCGCATGATCATGAAGGCGATCGGGGTGAAGGCGAACATCTGTGCCAGCCACACGCCGAACAGGCCGTAGAACCAGCGTGTGGGCGGGATGCCGAAGGCCCACTCCAGGAACTGGTTCACGAGCCCGGCGCGGCCGAACAGCAGGATCAGGCCCAGGCCGACAACAAACGGCGGTGTGATGATGGGCAGCAAGGCGAGGATGTTCAGCGGGCGGTTCAGGCGCTGGCTGCCGCGCTCGGCCAGCAGCGCGATGGCTGTGCCCAGCACAGTGGTGCCCGCCGCCGTGAGCAGCGCCAGGAACAGCGTGTTCCAGGCCACACCGCACTGTGCACCGGAAGCCGCCAGGCAGCCCAAGCCCCACACCCGCTCATGGCCCAGCCGCGCCGCCAAGGCCGCGAGCGAGGCAGCGCCGTCCTCGTCCAGCCAGGCACCCCACAGGCTGCGGCCCACCGGCAACGCCACAAAGAGCAGCAGCAGCGCAGCGCAGAACACCACGGCCGCGGCCACGAAAACATCTCCGCGGAAATAGCCCAGCCGCGCGATCCCAGCGCCCAGCAACACCAAGTGGGCCAGCAGCACCAACGCGGCCCCCAGCCCCATGCCGAACTGGCCGTGCGACAGTTCACCGAAGAGTGCCTGCAGCCCGGCGAAGGACCAGCCCGTCGCACCAATGGCAAAGCCGCTGGCGCCCAGACCCAGCAGGCCCACCGCCGCGCCAGCCGCCATCAAGGCTCCTTGGCGCGGGCCCGCGGGGCCTGACAGCGCCAGGGCCGCGCACGCGGGTCCGACGAGTGCGAACCACAACCAGGGACGGCCATGGCTGAGCGCCTGGACCAGGCCGCCCGCAGTCGCCGCGCCACCAAAGACCTCGGGCAGTGCCCGCCACAGGCTGAGATCCTGCAGGTAATACCAGGGCAGCAGCGCGAAGGCGAGCAGGGCCAGCCCTGTCCAACCCAGCAAGGCACGGCGCGTGCGCTGCTGGTCGCGGCTGCTGGCGATCGAGAAGGTGGCCGGCATCAGGGCGTGGGCTGGAAGCTCGACCCGCTCATCGCGGCAGCGAGTTGACGTCTTTCTCCCACTTGGCAATGAGACGCCGCCGCTCAGCGCTGGAACCGTACTTGGCGTAGTCGTAGTTGATGAACTTGATCTTCTTGAAGTCCGGCACGTTTGGATCGACCTTGGCGCCCTTGTTGCTGGGCAGCTGGAACTGCTTGGCCGCCGCACCCATCTCCTGCGCCGAGGCCGTCAAGGCCCAGTCGTAGAACTTCTTGGCGGCCTCCAGGTTGCGCGCACCCTTGACGAGGCTCATCGAGCCGATCTCCGCACCTGTGCCTTCGGCGGGCGTGACCGTCTCGACCGGGAAGCCCTGCATCTTCTCGCCCGGGCCGTCGTGCACAAAGCTGATGCTCACCGTCGCCTCGCCACGTGCCACGGCCTTGATGGGACCTGTGCCGCTGCGCGTGTACGTGGCGATGTTCCGGTGCAGCGCCTTCATGTAGTCGAAGGCCTTGTCCTCGCCCATCAGTTGCACCAGCGTGGCCACCATGGTGTAGGCGGTACCGCTGCTGGCCGGGTTGGCCACCTGAATCTCGCCCTTGTACTCCGGCTTGAGCAGATCGGCCCAGCTCCTGGGTGCGGCGAGCTTCTTCTTGGCCAACAGTTCCGGGTTGTAGCCGAAGCCCAGCGGTCCACTGTAGATGCCCACCGTTTTCCAACCCGATTGCTGGGCCTGCTGCTGGGCCCATCCGTGCAACTGCGGCAGTACCGGGCTCTTGTACTCCAGCGTGATGCCCTGCTCGGCGGCCTGCAGGTGCGGGTCTCCGGTACCGCCGAACCAGATGTCCGTCTTGGGGTTCGCCCTTTCTGCAATCAACTGGGCCAACGCCTCACCCGAGCCCTTGAGCGACATGTTGACTTTCACACCCGTGGTACGCGCATAGACCGTCTGCAGCATGTTGCACCACTCGGCTTGCACTGAGCAGATGATGTTGATCGATCCTTCCTGGGCATTCGCGCCTGTGGCGCCGAACGTGGCGGCCAGGGCGGCCAGGCCGAAGGCAATACGCTGGCGTGACGAAGTACGGGTCATGGCTTGTCTCCTGAGTGCGGGGTTGGGGAGTGAAGGTGGGTGGGATGTACCGGGGCGCCGCCAGGCGCGACGGACACCGTGGGCCAGCGCACCACGGCGTCCAGGCCGGCGGTCAGTCCGTCAGCCTGAGCGGCTCGGTTGAAGAGTTGAATATCAGCGCCCATGGCGCGCGCAAGTTCGCGGCAGATCGACAGGCCCAGGCCCAGGCCACTGCCGCCAGACGCTGCTGCAAACGGCTCGAAGAGGCGCACGCGATCGGCCTGCGCAATGCCGCCGCCGCAATCCCACACGACCAGTTCGATCTGCCCTGCCAGTTCACGCACGACGATGCCCAAGCGGCCGTGATCCGGCGTGTGGCGGATGGCGTTGGCCAGCAGGTTGCGAAGCAGCTCGCCCAGCATCCACGCATCGGCCGGCACCGGCGCGGGCACGTCCTCGAGTGAGAAGTCTTGGCGCCGCTGCGCGATCAGCGGCGCAAACTCCAGCGCCGCCTCACGCGCCACGTCGCCCAGGCTCACGCAGGCCTGGGCCGCAGCAGGCTTGGCGCTGTCGTGCGCCAGGCGCACACGTTGCTCCAGCTTCAGACGTGCGAGCAGCTCGTCGGCGACGGCGCTGGCACGGTCGACCGTCTGCAGCATCTGCGGCACCCGGGACGCCACCGAACCAGGCTCCTGGAGTTGGGTTCGCAAGACCGCCAAAGGCGTTCGCAACTGGTGGGATGCTTCGGCCAGTGTGCGCTGCTGTTCCTCCAGGCGCAGCCGTTGCTGACCGAGCACGCAGTTGATGGCATGCACCAAAGAGGACCATTCAGCCACGGTGGGCATGGGCAAGCGCTCGGACCCCATCGGTTCTGCGGCGCAAGCCTGCAGCTGTACGCGCAATTGATGCATGGGCCGCACGGTGGCCCACCACGCGGCGAGGGTGGCCACCATCGCCAGGCCTGAGCAGGCCAGCCCCTGTTGCCAAATACTGGTAGGGGAGGGCGTCACCCAGAGGCCAGTGGCGATGGCCAAGGCGAGGACAGGCAGGCCCACCCTGCTGGCCATGTGCGCCAGAAGGCTCGTCGGCATGCTCAGCGCCCTTCCGCCAGCGAGGCGCCGTCCGCGAGGCTGGCCGCGATGGCGGGTGCCGCCTCGAGCATCACGCAACCCACGCCCCGCAACGTGACGATCTCCACCTGTGCCTGAGCCAACCGCCTTCGCAGGCGGTGCAGCACCACATCCAGCGCTTCGCTGCCCACCGATTCGTCGGCGAATACGGCCTCGTGCAAGCGTTGCCGCGGCACCGCATGTCCGGCCCGCTGGATCAGTGCCTGCAAGAGTGCAGCCTCGCGCGGCGGCAGGTCGAGTGGCCGCTCGTCACACCAGACCGTGCCTTGGGTTCGCTCACAGCGCAGCCTGCCGCAGCGCCAGTCCCCGCTCGCATTGCGCCGGCGCGCCACGGCCTGGGTGCGTGCCATCAGCTCATCCAGGTCAAAGGGCTTGGGCAGGTAATCGTCGGCACCGGCCTGCAATCCCGCCACGCGTTCGCCCACAGCGCCGCGTGCAGTCAGTATCAAGACCGGCGTGAAGTTGTCGCTGGTGCGCAGACGGCGCAGCAGTTCCAGGCCGTCAAGACCGGGTAGGCCAAGATCGAGAACGATGACATCGAACAGGCGCTTGCGGGCCAGAGTCAAGGCTTCTGCGCCGTCACTGCAGCTGATCACTGACATACCGCCGGCCGCCATCGAACGCGCCAGCGTTTGCACAAGGGCCAGGTCATCTTCCACCAGAAGAACATGCATGGTCCGTAGCATGCCGCCGGCAGCGCCCGGGCGCCACGGGGCTTGTACCGCCAGCCTGCGAAAGGCGCATGAAAGGGACGGTGCTCAAACGATGCCCTGTCGGCGATGGATCATCCAGCTTGCTGGGCCTGGCCTCGCTTCGTGACAGCAGGGCCTGTCGGACACGCAGTGCGGCGCCCGCCGAAAGGGGCTCTCGACAACACTTCTGTGGGCACGGGGTGTCAGGTATCGATGATTTCCCAGGCCGTGCGGTAGCCCCCGATGTGCTGCACAAAGGACAGCAGCTCCTTGAAGAACGGATGCGCACTGAGCGTGGACGAGTCGCCGACGAGCAGCAACTTGCGGCGGGCGCGGGTCATGCCCACGTTCATGCGCCGGATGTCAGACAGGAAGCCGATGTCGCCCGAGTGGTTGCTGCGCGTCAAGGAGATCGCAATGATGTCCCGCTCCTGGCCCTGGAACGAATCGACGGTCCCTGCGCTCAGCACGCGCTGCTGCATCAGGCCGTTCAGCGCGTCGTTGAGCTCGATGGCGTCCTTCAGGCAGTTGATCTGCGCGCGGTAGGGCGCAATCACGCCGATGGTGAGCGGGGTCTCCGGGTGCATGGCCGGGTCGCAGGGCTTGAGCAACTGGGTCAGGCGCTGGAGCAGCAGGTTCGCTTCTTCGGGGTTGGCCGTGGAGCGGCTTTCGGGGATGGTCAGCTCCAGAAAGCCGAGACCGGCCGTGTCGAGGAACTCCACCGGCAAGTCCGCCGCAAAGCATGGGTCGTAGGCCTCCAGGCCAGCGTCGCGTACGCTGGCATGCGCCTGCAGTTGTCCGCCGTAGAAGCGCCTGGAGCTGAACGCCATGATCTGATCGTGCATGCGGTACTGCAGCTTCAGCATGCGGGCTGTGTCGGGTTGCCGCTGGATGCACTTCTCGAACAGGGTGTCGCGCAGGCCTTCGTGGGCGGCCTTTTCGCATTTCACCGTGGGCGGCAGCTGGTGGTGATCGCCCGCCAGAACGACGCGCTGGCCCTTGGCAATCGGAATCCAGCAGCCCGGCTCCAGCGCTTGTGCCGCTTCGTCGATAAAGACGGTGTCGACGCTCAGGTGACGGAGGCTCCGGTGGCTGGCGCCCACCAGCGTGCAGGTGATGATCTGCACCGACTCCAGCACGTGTTCCGTGATGTAGCGCTCCAGGTCATCGGCCTGCAGCAAAAGCTGCCGGGCTTCGTCCCTTAACGCCTGCCGCTGCTGTCGCGCGTCAAAGCCCAGGTGGCGGCCATGGTGGCGGGCCAGCTCGTCGGCCTTGTCGCGGTATTGGGCGGCGGTCTGGCGCATCGCGCGCATCCTGCTGTAGCTGGGATGCGCCATCACCCGGGCATCGAGGGTGTGCGCCAGCAACAGGTCTGATACGCGGCTGGGGTTGCCCATGCGAATGACCTTGACGCCGCGCTCGGCCAGCTTTTCGGTCAGCAGATCCACGGCGGTGTTGGAGGGCGCGCACACCAAAACCCGTCGCTCGCGTCGGATCGTTTCCAGGATGGCCTGCACCAGCGTCGTGGTTTTGCCCGTCCCAGGTGGGCCAAGGATGATGCCGACGTCCTGTGCCGTGATCACGTGGCGCACAGCAGCCAGCTGTGAGTCGTTGAGCGGGCTGGGATAAAACAGGTCGTCGGCGTGGGGTGCGCGAAAGCGGGCTTGCTGGGCGCCCAGCAGCACGTCGCGCAGCTCGGCCAAGCGGTTGCCGCGGGCATTGATCACCTCGCCCATGGCCTGGTCCATCTCGCGGTAGCTCACCTCGTCGAAGGTGAGATCGATGCCCAAACGGCCACCCTCCAGCACCCAGTCGGGAAGTTCCTCCTTGGTGGTGGTCAGCTGCAGCCTGTTGCGCCACACGCTGGTCACCACACCGTGCAGCGTGGGCGGGTCTTCGGACTGCGCCGGCTGCGCCCCAAACAGCGATGCGTTGCGGCCCACCTGAAACAGATGCAGACCCTGCTGGCTGGCCGGGCGTTCCAGCTCCAGCACGCACTTGCCGCCAAAGCCGATGTCGTCGTGGGTGAGGGTGACGGGGTACCAGGTCAAGCCGCGGCGCTGCCGCTCCTGGATGCTGGCCTTGGCATTCTTGAGCTTGAACTGCGCCTGGTCTTCCTGTTGCTCCAGGCGCATCAGGGCGTGCACATGACGCAACTCTTCCGTGGGGCTGGTGGCGTTGGGGCTGAGGTCGGCGTTGGGCAAGGCAGGGCAGGGGGCGTCGCTGGCGGCGGAGTGTCTCAGACGCGAGCGATGGCCATGCCGGCTGCCGGGTTGGCGCGCTGGCTCCCGGCTACAGTGCGGCGCCCTTTGCTTCCACGCTTGCCTCGCCTTTATGCCGATGAGCCTCGTCGACATCCGCTCGGCCCTGAGCACCGAGCGCGATGGCGTGCTCTGGCGTGTCACGCTGGAGCCCGGATATGTCTATGCCGAAGGCCAGCGGCCGGGCGCGGCCTCGGCCCGTCGGTCGCGTTGCTGGACGAGCAGTCGCGCATGGCCGGGCCGATTGGCTCTCGCGCATCAGCATGTCCAGCAGCGCCCGGCGGTCTCCGGCCGAGAGGTCCGCTGGCTGGGTGGTGGGGGTCTCATACCGTGTGCCTGCAAAGGCCGCCCAGGGGGAGACCCTGAAAACACGCTCCGGCCGCGGGACGCGCGCGCCCAGTCTTCGGCGCGCTTCAGGGCGTCGCGCAGGCCGCTGTCGCTCAGGTCCGAGGTGGCGCCACAGCCGACCGCGTCGCCCAGGGTGACGGTGACCATCGCGCCGGTGTCGTCACGACCAGAAGGGGCCTCGGGCACGTCCTGGCGCACACGCAGGTTCTGAGAGCGCTCGCTGACCGCGCGGATCGAGACGTGGTCAACGGCCGGGGCGTTGTCGCGCAGGAAGCGGCGCAGGGTGTCGAGGGGCAGGGGCATGGGGTGGGTGCGAGGGGTGGTGGCTGATTCTGAATCAGGGGTTGGCTGGCATCGTGGGCCCTGGTGGCCGTTGGTGGGGAGAGCTCGTAGGGGCCGTCAAGCGGAGTGCGAGGTGGCGCTCGCCACGGAATCACGGTCTCATTGGGTGAGACACCCCGATATGATGATCAATGGCTTTGGAGGTCTTCCTGGATGATTGTCTCGACGACAAACAGGTCTTCTTTGTGGCTGACCGATACGCGCTACTACTTTCTGCACGTTCAGCGAGACCTGTTCGGTGAGTGGGAGTTGCTCAAGGTCTGGGGCGGGCGCCGCAGCCGGCGTGGACGTCACCAGGTGGTGTGCGTTGCCCGCGAAGACCAGGCCCTGGGCTTGTTCGAACGCGAGTGTCAGCGGCGTATCCGGCGGGGGTATCTGCGAACAGCAGGCTGAAGGGTCTACCGCCTGACGGCATTGGCGAAGTGCTTTTCGGCTTCGCAGCTGGGCGTCTGCGGCGAAGCCGGCCGGGCTCTGGTGGCCAGCATCGAGCCGAGCGCCCGTCTCGACTCTGCGGGCGTCGATCCCTGACGCACGAGGTCAGGCGGTCCCGGGCAATCCCGCCCGATACAGACTGGAGTCCGATATGCCGTCCTTGATCGCTGATGTGGCTCGTTCTGCTGCGAACCCGATGGAACTCTCTCGCGGTGCGCTGCTGGTGTGTGATGCCGCCGGTGTCTACCGGCCGGCCACGGCTGATGAGGTGTTGCGCCAGGCGCGCCGGTACGAGGGCCTCAGAGCTTCTTTGCGACGACGTGCTGCAGCATGGCCTTGTCCAGGCTCAGGTCCGCGACGATCTGCTTCAGCTTGCGGTTCTCCTCAACGAGTTGCCGCAGCCGGGGCAACTGCGATGGACCTGCGCCGCCGTACTTCTTGCGCCACACGCAGAACGTGGCACGGCTGATACCCATCTTGCGACAGACCTCCTCGACGCTGACGGCCAGCTCTGCCTGCTTCAGCGCAAACGCGATCTGCTCTTCAGTGAACGGGCTCTTCCTCACGACATGCTCCTCGGCACGTGCGGGCCTTCATCATGCCGGTCGCTTCTGTTACTGAACGGTCCGGAAACCTGGGACAGGGTCACCGTCAAGTCGGGTGTCAATTGCGGATGAGCGGCTCGGCCGGGGCGAACTTGGCTGGCCCCGTTGCGCGATGAAGGGTAGGCAGCACCTGGGCAGCAACGTTGACTGCACTCAAGCACAAAGGCGGTTGATCTTGCGCAAGCCGATGCGGGCGTTGCGGCGTTAGCCTCTGCCAATGCAACTGACCCGCGGATGTGTGACTGCCATCACCAGACTGCTCCATGCCGGGTTGCAACCGCAGCCGGCCGTGAAGCTGCGGGCCTTCGCGGCTTGGTCGTTATCGTGACGATCGCCGGCAACACCTTCGAGGCGCGCGGCCTGTGCAAGACCTACGACACCGGCGAGGTCCAGGTGCATGCCTTGCGGGATGTCGATCTGGTGATCGGCCATGGCGAATTTGTTGTGCTGCTCGGTGCCTCGGGCAGCGGCAAGTCGACGCTGCTGAACATCCTGGGTGGGCTGGACGTGCCCAGCACGGGTGACCTGCGCTTCGGGCAGCAACTGCTCAGCGGTGCCGATGAAGCCACGCTCACGCGCTACCGGCGCGAGCACGTGGGTTTCGTGTTCCAGTTCTACAACCTCATCCCCAGCCTCACGGTGCGCGAGAACCTGGCGCTGGTGACTGATATCGCGCGCGATCCGATGCCCATCGACGAGGCCATCGACCTGGTGGGCCTGACGCCGCGGCGCGACCACTTCCCGGCCCAGCTTTCGGGCGGCGAGCAGCAGCGCGTGGCCATCGCACGCGCCATCGTCAAGCGGCCCGACGTGCTGCTGTGCGACGAGCCCACCGGCGCGCTGGACTACCCCACCGGCAAGCTGGTGCTTGAGGTCATCGCGCGCATCAACCGCGAGATGGGCACCACCGCGGTGGTCATCACCCACAACGCCGCCATCGCCGGCATGGCCGACCGCGTCATCCGGCTGGGCGACGGGCGGGTGCTCAGCGTTACGATGAACGACCACAAGCTGCAACCGTCGGAGCTGTCGTGGTGAGCGGCTGGTGGACGCCGAGCGCGCTGAACCGCAAACTGTTGCGCGACCTGCGACTGATGTGGAGCCAGGCGCTGACGATCGCGCTGGTGGTGGCCAGTGGCATCGGCGGCTTCATCACCACCCTGTCGGCGGTGGATTCGCTGGCGCTCGCGCGCGACCGTTTCTACGCCGCCGGTCGCTTTGCCGACGTCTTCGCCAGCGTCAAGCGCGCGCCGCAAGGCCTGGCCGAAAGCCTGCGCGCTCTGCCCGGCGTGACCGATGTGCAGACCACCATAGAGCAGGTGGTACGCATCGAGCTCGAAGGCGTCTCCGACCCGGTGCTGGGCCAACTCATCGGCGTGAACCTGCGCCATCCCCCGGCGATGAACCGCGTCACGCTGTACCGCGGCCGGGCGCTGGATGACGTCCGCCTGGCCGGCGATGCGATCCCGGCGCTGGTTTCGGCGGCTTTTGCCGACAAGCGCGGCCTGGTGCCCGGCTCGCGTGTGCGAGCGCTGGTCAACGGCAAGCAGCGCACGCTGCAGATCACCGGTATCGCGCTGTCGCCGGAATTCATCTTCGCCGGCCTGATGGGCATGCCTGACCTGCGCGGCTTCGGCGTCTTCTGGGTGCCGCGCGAGGCCCTGGCCGCGGCCTACGACATGGACGGAGCCTTCAACCGTATCGCCGTCAAGCTGGCGCCCGGTGCGTCGGAGCGTGCAGTGGCCGACGCGCTCGGCCCGCGGCTGGCGCGCTACGGCGGGCGGGAAGCCCACGGCCGTGCCGAACAGGCATCGCACGCGATGCTCGACAACGAAATCAAGGAACAGCGCGTACTGGGCACTGTGCTTCCGGCGATCTTCCTGGGCGTGGCGGCCTTCCTGCTGAACGTGGTGGTGTCGCGGCTGGTGGCCACGCAGCGCGAGCAGATCGCGGCGCTCAAGGCACTGGGCTACGCCAACCGCAGCATCGCCGTGCACTACCTGAAGATGGTGCTGGTGATCGTCGCCGGCGGCATGCTGCTCGGCGTGTTGATCGGCGACCTCTTGGGCACGATGTTCACGGGCCTTTACGCCGAGTTCTTCTACTTCCCCGAGTTTGAGCACCGGATCGCGCCCTGGCTGCTGGTGGTCAGCGTGGGCATCACGCTGGCGACCGCGGTGCTGGGCACACTGAACGCCATCTTTGCCACGGTGCGGCTGGCGCCGGCCGAGGCGATGCGCCCGCCGGCGCCCGGCCGCTACCGGCGCACGCTGCTCGAGCGCGCCGGCATCACCGGCATCGGGACGCCGCTGCGCATGATCCTGCGCAACATGGAGCGCCGGCCCTGGCGTACGGTGCTGGCCATCGGCGGCGTGGCCGCATCGGTGGCCATCGTGGTGATGGGCAACTTCTTTCGCGACGCCATCGACCACATCGTCGACTCGCAGTTCACCGTCAGCATGCGCAGCGACGTCATCGTCTGGATGACCGAGGCCGCCGACAACGCCGCGCGCCACGACGTGGCTCGGCTGCCTGGCGTCATCGCCGTCGAGTCGGGGCGCGACGTGCCGGTGCGCTTCGTCAATGGCCACCTCACCGAACGCGGGCAGATCCGCGGCCACACGCGGCATGCCGAGCTCACCCGCATCATCGACGTCGACAACCGCGAAGCCAGCCGCCTGGACGACGACGGGCTGGTGATGACAGACCGGCTGGCCGCCAAGCTCGGCCTGCGCGTGGGCGACCGCGTGCGCGTGGAGGTGCTGGAAGGCCGCCAGCGGACGCTGGACGTGACACTCACCGCCACTGTGCGCGAGATGATGGGCCTGAATGCCTACATGGAGCGCCGCGCGCTCAACCGGCTGCTGCAGGAAGGCGACGACGCGACCTGGTTCGCGGTGGCGCTGCAGCGCGGCAGCGAGCCCGCATTCCTGAAGGCCACCCAGACCCTGCCGCGCGTGGTGGGCGCCTTCAGCAAGGCCACGCTGTTGCGCAACATGCAGGAGGTGAGCGCGCGCAACGTGCGCATCATGAGTACGGTGCTGACGCTGTTCGCGTGTGTCATTGCCGTCGGCGTGGTCTACAACAACGCGCGCATCGCACTGGCCGAGCGGGCCTGGGAGCTGGCCAGCCTGCGCGTGCTGGGTTTCACGCGCACCGAAGTCTCGGCCCTGCTGCTGGGCGAAATGGCGCTGGGCATCGCGGTGGCGCTGCCACTGGGGATGGCCGCTGGGTGGGCGCTGGTGCACCTGGTCACGGGCCTGCTCGCGTCGGACCAGTTCCTCTTTCCCGTTGTCATCCGCGCGCCCACCTACGCCACCGCGGCGCTGGTGGTGCTGGCCGCCGCCGCGGCCAGCGCGCTGGTGGTGCGCCGGCGCATCGACCGCCTGGACATGGTGGCCGTGCTGAAGACCCGGGACTGAACCGCCGCCCCTTGCCTGCACACCGGAGAACACCCATGAAACCCCGCACCTGGATCACCGCCGCGCTCGGCACCGTCGCGCTCGGCGCGGCGCTGGTCTGGGCTTTCGCGCCACGGCCGTTGCCGGTGGAGACGGCGCCGGCGGTGCGCGGCCACTTCGAGACCGTCGTCGACGAGGAAGGCAAGACGCTGCTCGCCGATCGCTACGTGGTCACCGCGCCGCTGGCTGGGCAGCTCGCCCGCATGACCTTGAAAGAAGGCGACTCCGTCGATGCCGGCGCCGCGGTGGCGATGCTGGCCCCAGTAATGCCGGCGATGCTGGATGAACGCAGCCGGCGTGAACTGCAGGCGCGTGCGCAGGTGGCTGAGGCCGGAGCGCAGCGCGCGGCCACGCGCATCGCGCGCGCCGAGGTCGGCCTGGAGCAGGCGCAGATGGAGTTGCGCCGCGCCGAACCGCTGTCGCAGCAGGGTTTCATCGCCCCGACGCGGCTGGACAGCAACCGCCTGGCCGTGCGCGCGGCCGAAGAGGAACTGGCCTCGGCACGCGCCGATCGCCACATGGCCACGCACGAGATCGAGCAGGCGCGTGCGGCCCTCAGCGCCACACGCGGGGCATCCGGTGCAGGGCATGGCGGCCTGGTGCTGCGCGCACCGGTGGCTGGCCACGTGTTGCGCGTGCTGCAGGCTAGCGAAGGCACGGTGGCCATCGGCACGCCACTGCTGGAACTGGGCGACACCGGCCGGCTCGAGGTCGTGGCCGAATTGCTGACCTCTGATGCGCTCGCCGTGCAGCCAGGCAGCCGCGTCACCATCGAGCGTTGGGGCGGCCCGTCGGTGCTGCAGGGCCGCGTGCTGCGCATCGAGCCCGGCGCCTTCACCAAGGTCTCGGCGCTGGGCGTGGAAGAGCAGCGTGTGCGCGTGCACATCGGCATCACCAGCCCGCACGCGCAGTGGCAGCGGTTGGGCGACGGCTACCGCGTCAGCGTGCGCATCGTGGTGCTGGAGCGTGAGCATGCGCTGCAGGTGCCGGCCAGCGCGGTGTTCCCGCTGCCGGCCGCGGCACGTGTGACATTGCCAGCCGCGGCGGCATCCAGCGCCAGTGCGGTGGCAGCCGCCGAAGGGCCCGCGCAGCATGCCGTCTTCGTGGCCGATGGAGGGCGTGCGCGCCAAGTGGCGGTGGAGGTGCTGGCTCGCAATGCCAGCATGGCGTGGATCCGCGACGGCCTGGAGCCTGGTACGGCGCTGGTGCTCTACCCGCCCAGCGCGCTGCGCGACGGCCAGCGCATCCAGCATCGCCAGCCCTGAGGCGCCCAGCGGGCTGCGGCTGCTGCGCCACCGAGACACCCGCACCTGCATCGAAGCCGAAACCTGACGCGGCGGCTTGCGTTGCGTCAAGGTCGCCACCCCGGAGCCGCCCTAATCTGCCCACTCTGCCACACCAGGAGTTGCCATGGCCGCCGTTCCCCGTTGGATCCGCTGGTTCGCCGACCTGGGCAACGACGATGTCGCCAGCGTTGGGGGCAAGAATGCGTCGCTGGGCGAGATGTACAGCAGGCTGTCACCGATGGGCGTGCGCGTGCCGAACGGCTTTGCCGTCACGGCCCAGGCCTACCGCCATGTGCTGGACCAGGCCGACGCCTGGGGCCCGCTGCACCGCGCGCTGGACGGGCTGGACGTGCGCAATGTCGACGACCTGGCCCAGCGGGCGCGCGCGGCCCGCGACATCGTACTTTCGGCCCCGTTGCCGGCCGATCTGGCCACCGAGATCCTGGCCGCCCACGAGCGCTTGCGCGCCGAATACGGCGATGCGCTGACGGTGGCCGTGCGCAGCTCGGCCACCGCCGAAGACCTGCCCACGGCCAGCTTCGCCGGCCAGCACGAGACCTTCCTCAACGTGGCCGGCGGCGCACGGCTGCTGTCCTCGGTGCAGCAGTGCTTCGCCAGCCTGTTCATGGACCGCGCCATCGCCTACCGCGTTGACCGCGGCTTCGACCATTTCAAGGTCTACCTGTCGGTGGGCGTGATGAAGATGGTGCGCGCCGACCGCGGCGCCAGCGGCGTGATCTTCACGCTGGACACCGAATCGGGCTTCCGCGACGTGGTCTTCATCACAGGCGCCTGGGGACTGGGCGAGAACGTCGTGCAGGGCACGGTCGACCCCGACGAGTTTCACGTCTTCAAGCCCACGCTGCGCGCCGGGCACCGCACCGTTCTGCGGCGCAAGCGCGGCGCCAAGGAGATTCGCATGGTCTACGCGCAGGCCGCCGGGCGCGACACCACGCGCAACGTGCCCACCTCGCGCGAGGACCGCGAGCGCTTCTGCCTGAGCGACGAGGAGGTGCTGGAACTGGCCAGCGCGGCCGTGGCCGTGGAAGACCACTACAGCCAACGCGCCGGCCAGCCCACGCCGATGGACGTGGAATGGGCACGCGACGGCATCGACGGCAAGCTGTACGTCGTGCAGGCGCGGCCCGAGACGGTGATCTCGCAGCGCGCGCTGGGTGTCGCCCACGAGGTCCGGCTGGACGCGCCTGGCGTGCTGCGCATCAGCGGCCGCGCGGTGGGCGGCGGCATCGCCAGTGGCCGCGTGCGTGTGATTGCCGACGTCGCCCACTTGGCCGAATTCCAGCCTGGCGAGGTGCTCGTGGCCGACACCACCATGCCCGACTGGGGCACGGTGATGAAGCAAGCCGCGGCGGTGGTGACGAATCGCGGCGGGCGCACCTGCCACGCGGCCATCGTCGCCCGCGAGCTGGGCATCCCGGCGGTGGTGGGTTGCGAGCACGCCACCACGCAGCTGCGCACCGGTGACGAGGTGACCGTGAGCTGCGCCGAGGGCGCCACCGGTCATGTCTACGAGGGCCGCATTGCGTACACGACGACAAGCACCGACCTGTCCACTCTGGGCACGCCGCGCACCGAGCTGATGGTCAACCTGGGCAACCCCGACCTGGCCTTCCAGACCGGCCTGCTGCCGAGCGCCGGCGTGGGGCTGGCGCGCATGGAGTTCATCGTCGCCGAGCACATCAGAGTGCACCCGATGGCCCTGGTGCACCCGGAGCGCGTGCGCGATGCCGCCGTGCGCGCGCAGATCGCCGCGCTGACGAAAGGCCACGCCACACCGGCCGACTACTTCGTGCGCGAACTGGCCGAGGGCGTGGGCACCATTGCCGCGGCCTTCTACCCGCGCCCGGTGATCGTGCGCCTGTCGGATTTCAAGACCAACGAGTACGCCAGCCTGCTGGGCGGCCGCGATTTCGAGCCCACCGAGGCCAACCCGATGATTGGCTTCCGCGGTGCCTCGCGCTACGCCCACCCGGCCTATGCCGAGGGCTTCGCGCTGGAGTGCGCCGCGATGCGGCGCGTGCGCGAGGACATGGGCCTGACGAACGTGCGGCTGATGGTGCCGTTCTGCCGCCGCATTGACGAGGCCCGGCGCGTGCTGGCAGCGATGGCCGGCCACCGACTGACGCGCGGCGCGAACGGGCTGCAGGTCTACGTGATGTGCGAGATCCCGAACAACGTCATCCAGGTCGACGCCTTCGCCGAACTGTTCGACGGCTTTTCCATCGGCTCGAACGACCTGACCCAGCTGGTGCTGGGCGTGGACCGCGACAGCGAGATCGTGGCCTTCGACTTCGACGAACGCGACGCCGGTGTGATGGCGATGATCCGCATGGCCATCGAGGGCGCGCACCGCCATGGCCGGCATATCGGCCTGTGCGGCCAGGCGCCGTCCGACGACCCCGGCATGGCGCAAGCGCTGGTGGAGTTGGGCATCGACTCGATCAGCGTCACGCCCGACACGCTGTTGAGCGTGACGCGCCGCGTGCTCGAGGCAGAGGCGCGGCTGGCGCGCCGTTGACCATGCCTTGGCCCTAAAACTGGAGAAGACCATGTCCGCCACCATCGCCTCGCTGATGCAGTCCCACGTGCAGACCGTCGCCATGGACGACACGGTGGCGCAGGTCGAGGCCTTCCTCGTCGCCGAGCACCGCAGCTGGGTGCCGGTGACCGAAGGCGACGGCACGGTGGTGGGCGTGATCAGCACGTCCGACGTGCTGCAATTCCACGCCCAGCAGCGCGACGCACAGGCCGTGCCCGCTTGGCAGCTCTGCACCTATAAGCCGGTGGTGGTGCCGCCCCAGGCTGGCCTGGCCGAAGTGGCGATGCAGATGGTCGAGCGCCACATCCACCATGTGGTGGTGGCCGAGGGCACGCAAGTGCGCGGTGTGGTGTCGTCGCTGGACTTCGTGGCTCGCTTCGTGCGGCACGACGCCGGACCGTAAAGCGCTGGGTGGCGCGCCACACGCGCAGAAGTCGTGTCGCCACCGCAGTTCGGGCAGTGGTCCATCGTCAACACAGTTCACGGCGTCACAGCACGACGCTTACCAAGACCAGTTCCTCCCCGCCGCCCTGATGATCGCGGCCACAGGCTTCTACTTCGTCTACGAGCGCGTGGCCCCCGACCGCCAGCTGCCCGAATCGCCCGGCTGCTACTGGCGAGCAGGCCTCATGAACCTGGCGCAACTGGACCTGATTGGCCTGAGCGGCGTCACCTTGAACCGCTGCTTTCGCGAGTACGCTCTGCTGCCCATCGGCTGCTGGAGCAACCCGGCGGCTGAGGGTGCCTTCTACTGGCCCGGCCCTGATGTGCCCGGTGTGATGGTGAGCCGGCCCGTGGGCGACTGCACCAGCGCTGGGAGGTTCAGGATGCGCCGCCTGAACTGGCGCAAGCCGGAACCGTCAGCGGTTTTGCTCAGGCTGGGTATGGTGGACAAACGACATCGCGCAGCGACGGCCAGTGCAAGCGCGGCCTGCTTTCGAACTGGGGGGTGGACCGTACCCGGGTGCCGTGCACACCGATGACGAGGGCCACAATCCTTGTCGGTGTTCTAGACCCATCACCATGAATGAAGGGGACGATGCACACAAGACCTCGATCCGGTACGAGACAATACACGCTTGCGGGCGATTGACCCGCTTTCATTTCGCAGATCTCTGCACGCGGTCCAAGACCATCCGGTCGCATTACCACCAGGTTACTGGCATGTCAGCTATAGAAGACCTCAAGCGGGACGAAGACGTTGAGATTGGTTCTGACCGCAGTTTCGGCATCGTGTTTTCCGTGGTGTTCACCATCATCGGCTTTTGGCCGCTGATGTTCGGGCGGCCCCTGCGCTGGTGGTCGATCGGCGTGGCCGTGGGTTTCCTGCTCATCGCGCTGGTGATTCCTCGCATGCTGGCCCCGCTGAACCGCATCTGGATGAAATTTGGCCTGCTGCTCGCGGCCATCATCAGCCCGATCTTCCTGGCCCTGCTCTTCTACCTGGTCTTCATGCCCATCGGGCTGGTCGTGCGGATGTTCGGCAAGGACCCGCTCAAGCTCAAGATGGACCGCGGCACACGCAGCTATTGGGTGGACCGCGAGCCGCCCGGGCCGCCGCCGGGCTCCATCGGCAACCAGTTCTGATCTATTCCAGCTTCGTCGAGGTACACCATGTCGATCGTCAAGGAACTCATTGCCTTCCTGCGCGCCCGCAAGAAGATCTGGCTGTGGCCGCTGTTCATCATGATGGCGCTGCTGGGTGCCCTGATCGTGCTCGCCAAGGGTTCGGCTGTCGCGCCGTTCATCTACACCCTGTTCTGAAACCCCTGCAGTCTCAAGAGAGCCCCGCGATATGCGCGTGATCGGAATTTCGGCCTATTACCACGACAGCGCAGCAGCCCTTGTCGACGGTGGCCGGATCGTGGCTGCCGCCCAGGAAGAGCGCTTCACCCGCAAGAAGCACGACGCGCGCTTCCCGGTAAACGCACTTCGCTTTTGCCTGGAGCAGGGCGGCATCACGTTGAAGGACGTGGACCAGGTTGTCTTCTACGACAAGCCGTTCCTGAAGTTCGAACGTCTGCTGGAAACCTACCTGGCCTTCGCACCGCGCGGCTTCCGTTCGTTCCGCATGTCCATTCCGCTGTGGCTGCGCGAGAAGCTGTTCCTGAAGGACCTGTTGCAGAAGGAACTGGCCAAGGCACTGGGCGGAGACAGCTGGAACGGTGTGCTGAACTTCAGCGAGCATCACCTGAGCCATGCCGCAAGCGCCTATTACCCGTCGCCCTACGATGAGGCGCTGGTGCTGACGATGGACGGCGTTGGGGAGTGGGCCACCACCTCCGCGGCACGGGGTGTCGGCAACCAGCTCGAGGTCTTCAAGGAGATCCACTTCCCGCACTCGCTGGGCCTGCTGTACTCTGCCTTCACCTACTACACCGGTTTCAAGGTGAACTCCGGCGAGTACAAGGTGATGGGTCTGGCCCCCTACGGCGAGCCCAAGTATGTCGACAAGATCTTCAAGCACCTGATCGACGTCAAGGAAGACGGCTCGTTCCGCCTCGACATGCAGTACTTCGACTACTGCACGGGCCTGACGATGACCAACAGCAAGTTCGATGCGCTGTTCGGCGGTCCGCCGCGCAAGCCGGACCAGATGCTGACCCAGCACCACATGGACTTGGCGGCCTCTCTGCAGGCCGCGACCGAGTACGTGGTCTTGAAGCTGGTGCGTTCGCTGCGCAAGGAAACCGGCATGCGCAACCTGTGCCTGGCCGGTGGGGTGGCGCTGAACTGCGTGGCCAACGGCAAGGTGCTGCGTGACGGTGCCTTCGATAACATCTATATCCAGCCCGCGGCCGGCGATGCAGGTGGTGCCCTGGGTGCGGCACTGGTCGGCTACTACTTCAACGGCAAGCAGCCGCGCGAGGCCGGGGTCGACGCGATGCACGGCTCGTATCTGGGCCCGGACTTCGCGCAGACCGACATCGAGGCGCGTCTGAGGGCAGCCGGCGCCAAGTTCACGACACTGAGCGACGACAACCTCGTCAGCACCGTCGCGCAGGACCTCGCCAATGGCAAGGCGCTGGGCTGGTTCCAGGGCCGCATGGAGTTCGGGCCGCGCGCGCTGGGCAACCGCTCGATCATCGGCGATCCTCGCTCGCCGACCATGCAGAAGACGCTGAACCTCAAGGTCAAGTACCGCGAATCGTTCCGGCCTTTCGCGCCGTCGGTGCTGCGCGAGAAGGTGGCCGACTGGTTCGAGCTGGATGGCGACAGCCCGTACATGTTGCTGGTGGCCGACGTCAAGCGCGAGCGCTGGGTGGAAATGACCGAGGAGCAGAAGCGGCTCTTCGGTATCGAGAAGCTCAACGTGCCGCGCTCGGACATCCCGGCTGTCACGCACGTCGACTACTCTGCGCGCATCCAGACGGTTCGCAAGGACGTCAACCCGCGCTATCACGCGCTGCTGTCGGCGTTCGAGCAGCACACCGGCTGCCCGGTGCTCGTGAATACCAGCTTCAACGTCCGCGGTGAGCCGATCGTCGGCACGCCCGAGGACGCCTTCCGGTGCTTCATGGGAACCGAGCTGGACATCCTCGCGTTGGGCAACTGCTACCTGCGCAAGGAAGACCAGAACCCGGCGCTGAAGCAGAACTACGAGACCGCTTTCGAGTTGGACTGATGGTCAGGCGCTGGCTCGGAAACGTCGCCGTCGTTGTGACCAGTGTGGTGGCCGCACTGGTGGTGGCGGAGTTCGCCATTCCGCACATCATCACGCTGCGCAACGTCGGCGCCTCGTTCACGGTGTACGACCCGGTGGTCTGGAATCGGCTGAAGCCGAACTTCGAGACTGTCCGCGTGACACCGGATTTCACGATGCGCTTCAGCACCAACTCGCTGGGCGCCCGTGGCGCGGAGCCCTCGGGCCCCGTCAAGCAGCCGGTGCTGTTCCTCGGTGATTCCTTCACCATGGGTTACGGTGTATCCGACGGCCAGGAGTATCCGGCCCTGCTGGGCCAGAAGCTCGGCCTTCGGCACGGTACCCAGGCCCCGCTCATGCTGAACCTGGGCATGGGGGCGTCCGGCAACGGCTTCTGGCTGAAGCACCTGCAGACTACCGCGGTCGCGGTACAGCCACGACTCGTCGTGCTGCAGCTGCTGCAGAACGATTTCTGGGACAACACGGTCGAAGGCCTGTACCGGCTCGACGAGAAGGGTGAACTGGTCGAGCTTCCCGTTCCTCCACCGCGGTTCGCGCGCCGCGTCCAGACGGTTGTCGAGTCCATCCCGGGCTTGGCGAACTCCAACCTCATGGGTCTGGTCCGTCAGGCGATGTCGAATGACCCGGGGTTCAGTATCGCCGGCCGGCCGACCCAGCCTGGCGCCGCTGCAAGCGCGCCGGCGCCGCAGCGCCTGGAGCCGGGCGACACGCTCACGCTGAAGCTCGTCGAGGCCGCATTGCGCAAGTGCCAGGCCGAACGCTGGCCAGTGATCCTGTTGTCCGTTGGACTGCAGGCGCCCCAGCGCGCGGCGATCCGCCAGGTGGCGGAGCAGGTCGGCACACCCCTGCTCGAGCTGCCTTCGAGGACCGAGCGGCCCGACCTCTACTTCAAGATCGACGGACACTGGAACGCCCAGGGGCACGTCGAGGCCGCCGAGGCCCTGCTGCAGCGTATCGATGCGCTGCAGCTGCTGCCGCTGCAGGTCAAGTCCTCTCCCTGACACCGACGGTATCCAACGGCAGGTCCTGGCATCCGAAGGCCGCGTAGAGCGCCCGCACATCGTCATCCAGCGGGTGCGTCAGCACGCAGAAGCATCCAACCGGGTCGGACAGGCGCACCGCCTTGGTGAGCGCATAGGACATCAACGATCGCGCAATGCCCTGCCCCTGCCACCGCAAGTCGACCGCCAGCTGGCCCAGCAGGATGGCGGGCAACGGGTCGGGGCGATTGCGCTGCGGTTCCTTGGGCAACCAAGCCCGCTCGATCTGCGCCGTCGACAAACTCACCTGGCCGACGATGCTGCCCGCTTGCGCATCGGAGATCACCGTTGTCCGCGAGACCCCCAGTTATCAAGGGACAACACTGCTGCTGGGCCCTGAGCTGCCGCCCACGTCGGCATCCACGCACCTCTGTTTGGCACGGTGGCCGGTGTCGCCCCAGGTGGCATTTCCCCAGCGGGCCGGCCGCGCTGGGATCGTCGGTGCCAGGGCATTCAGCAGGGCACCTTACGACGGCCACACGCTGCACGCGGCGCTGTGCGCGGCGGGTCACAACCTGCGCGGGTTGCTGCGGATGATCGCCAAGAAGGGCCTGCGGGCCATCTTGTGGCTGTTGCCGGCCGAGGTCAGACGCAGCGTGGAGCGGTCGCTGGATTGAATGGTTCAGGGACGACTACTTCGCACACCACATTGCCGACCAATGCCCAGACTCCTGGGGCGTACCGGCACCATGTCCTGGCCCCTTGGCCCGAAGAGCGGATGGCCATCAGATACCCGAGGTAGGAGCCGGATGCCTTTGTTGGGCACGTACGGATTTGTTCGGGGGGTGCTGGGTAACCGGCATCGCTGCTGCGATCGTTGACACACCACCGGCACATGCTGAGCTCAGCGGCCATCCCTCGGCACTTGTCGGTTCTTGAGAACGCGGGCTTGGTCACCAGCCTGACCGGCTACGCCTTCGAACGATGCCCGGTGGGACGCCCGCTCAAGCGCGAGTCCAGGGCCTTCTCAGGAGCCCGTGCACCGAAGCCGGCCGTCAAGTCCGCCAAGGGCTGACCGGTCCTGTCATCCGGCCCCAGCCGGCTGGGGCCGGCGCACGGCCACAAAACTCAACGCAGCGGCGAAGCACAGCACTCCGGCCAGCAGGAAGGCCGGTTCGTACGTGCCCAGCATGTCCCGGCTCACGCCGGTGCCAAAGGCCATCAGGCCGGCGGCGACATGGTGCGCCGCAAAGATCCAGGCAAAGACCGCCGGGCCCATTTCTCGCCCGAAACTCGTCACGGTGAGCCGCACCGAGGGTGGCACGGTGGCGATGAAGTCCAGGCCATAGATGACGGCGAAGATGGTCAAGCCCACCATCGTGGGTTGGGTGCTGACCAGCCACAGCAGGGCGATGCCACGCAGGCCGTAGTACCAGGCCAGCAGCCAGCGGTTGTCGTAGCGGTCGGACAGCCAGCCCGAGCCGATGGTCCCGATGAGGTCGCAGATGCCGATCACGGCCAGCAACCAGGCCGCGGTGCCCAGCGGTATGCCCAGGTCGCCACAGAACGGCACCAGGTGCGCCTGTGTGAGCCCGAAGCTGGAGATGCCGCAGATGGCGAAGGTGGCCACCAAAATCCAGAAGATCGGCCGCCGGGTGCCGAGCATCAGCGCCTGCAGGCTCAGTTCGACGAAGTTGGCCGTCGGCGTCGGCGGCACGGGGGTGACGGTGGTCTCGCCCACGGCGGGCAGATTCAGGTCCTGCGGACGGTCGCGCGCCAGCCACAGGAAGGCCAGCCAGCTGAGGGCGGCCCCCACACTCGGAATCATGAGCGCCACGCGCCAGCCCCAACGCTCGCTCACCCAGGCCGCCAGCGGCATGAAGACCAGCATGCCCGTGGCAATGGCCCCGCCCAGCACACCGATCACCAGGCCACGGTGTGCGACGAACCAGCGCGACGCCATCACCGCATTGAGCTGCATCGCGGTCATGCCCGGGGCCACGCCGAGCAGCACGCCCATGCCGAGCCAGAGCTGCCACTTCTCGGTGGTGGCGATGGACAGCGCCAGGCCGATCAGGAGCAGCGCACCCGAGATGGCGACCATTCGCCTCGGGCCGTAGCGCAGCATGAGCCCACCGGCGAGCGGCGCTGCCAGCCCGAAGAGCGCGAGGCGCAGACCCTGGGGTGCCGAGAGTTCGCCGATCGACCAGCCCAATTCCTTCGACATGGGCACGATCAGCACGCTGGGTACACCCATCGCCGAGGACGAGAACACGGCGTAGACGAAGGTCAGTGCGACCATCACCCAGCCGTAGTGGATGCCACGCGCGGCGAGTGCCCTGGCCAGCGGCGGCACAGGGGCGGCCGCGGCCTGTCCGGCGAGCGGTTCTGTCATGTCGGCACCTCCTGACCCTGTGCGCAGCGGCACGAGTGGTCACGCTATCTCAGCGCCCGACAAAAAGCCAGAAAAAGCGCTGCGTGGCTGTGTCTGAACGGGGCGACGTGCCAGCGCCGCCGGCTGTCCCTTCGTTGGAACGGGCTTCCTGTGGGCCCTGCGAGTGACCGGTGTCGGCGGGAGGTCTGGAGGGGGCATGGTCTGTGTGTCGTTGCACAGCCAGGCGCTTGGACGGACGGCGAGCCGTCTGTGCGTTGACGAACGCCCTCAGTTCGCCAACGGTAGAGAGCCGTGAACAACCCAGCCTTTCACGGCCGATGCCCCAACAGCCTGGCCGGCAGCATGACGACGGCACGCACCAGCGCAAACACCGCATCCACCACCACACCCAGCAGCCTGAAGGGCAGGCTGAGCAGCCAGACCAATGGCGCCAGGACCAAGACCGCCAGTGCGATGGGCCAGGACAGCACCAAGAGCACGCACCAGCCGACCAACACCAGAGCAAGTGTCATGGTGCTCAGGCCTGTGTCGCTGTTGCTTGGGCGAGCAGGGGGCTGTCGGTGGGGATCTGGGCCTGGTGGTCGATCCCGAGCAGCATGACCAGCGTCATCAGGGCGGCCAGGCCGAAGGAGACGATGTGGCTGAAGCGCTGGGTCTGCATGGTGATTCTCCGGTGCGTGTGAAGCTGCGATGGATGAATCGTCGTGCGGGGGGCCTCCGGACGCGAGCGGTGTGCGACAGACGGCAGCCGCTGCGGGCTGAACTGCGTGGAGCGTGGGTCGGCCGTGAATTGCCCGTCAGACCAGCCGTCGCACCAGCCGTGACACCAGCCGTGACATCAGCCGTCGCATCAACCAGCGATGACCTGCAAGGCCAGCGCTCTGCCCGACACCCAGGCCCCTTCAACACCGGCGCCGCCCAAGCCATCGCCGCACACGCCCAGGCCCAACGAACTGCTCCACCAGCAGCGCTGGCTGGTGGGCTGTGTCGCATGGGGTGCACGCGGCACCGACGCATGGCGCCAGCGGTGGGCCACGGCGTGGTGCCAGGTCAAGGTCTGGCCCAGCCACCGGGTGAGCGCCCCCTGAAGCGCACGCTGCACCTCGGGCGCGCTGGCGTCCAGATGGGCTTCGCTGAAGCCGCTGGTGGCATGCACGACCCAGTGCGCCAGGCCTGGTGTGGCCTGCCGCCCAGGCTTGGCATCGTTGCGCACGATGCAGGCCAGCACGCCGGAGGCCGGCCAGGCCAGGTCAAACGCCTCGCCAGCGCGCGGCTCATCGGTCACCCCCATCAGTGTCCAGGTGGGGCGCATCGGCAGCGCGGCGGCACGCTGGGCCCACTGCGGTTCATGCGGTTCGAGCAGGCGCGCCGCCTGGGGGCCGGGGATGGCCAGGATCACCGCGTCGAAGACCCCGTCCAAGGCCGACTCGCCGCTGCTCAGGACCCAACCCTCAGGCCCGCGGTGCAAGGCGTCGACAGGGCAGTTCGTGGCCAGCGGCACGCCGGCCAGCAAACCCCGGCACACCGCCGGCATGTCGGGCTGGGCCACCCAGAGCGCCGCTGCTTCCAGGGGCGCATAACTGCCAGCACCCAATCGCGGCGTCCAACGCGCGACCAGGCCATCGCGGCTGAGCTGGGCCGCCACCTCTGCGAAGTCGTGTCCCTGGGCGCTGAAACCGGGCGCCCCGTGGTCGAAGGCGACCGGCCGTGGGGTGCTGGTGGCGTCCAGCCACTCGGTGCGCCGGGTGGCCATGCGCCCACCCACGCCGCGTGACTTGTCGAACACCTGGACCTCGAAGCCTGCATCGTTCAGGTGGCGCGCGCAGGTGGCACCGGCCATGCCGGCACCCACCACGGCCACGTGCGGCACGGGTTGGCGCTTCATGCTGCCTGCCGCCCTCCCGGGCCTCGTGACCGGCATGGCGTAAAGGGAGAGACCGGGGGTGTGGTCATGAAGTCATGGTAGGCCGATCCGACTCATGGACCCCTCAGCGCCAACTCATCCGACCGCGCGGCGCGCGTATTCCCACTCAAAACCGAGTCGTGAGCGATTCGCCGTGGCCACCAGCGTGTACAGGGCAGTCTGTCCGCCCCCGCCCGCGCGGCGCCGGCTGCACCGCCCGCTACAGCACGATCTTGTTGGTCCGCACGATGTCCTTGAAGAACTGGATGCGCTGGCTGATTTCCTGCCGGTACTGAGCAGGGGTGAGTGCCTCCGGAACGATGGCGCCACGCTGTTCCCAGGCGGCCTTGGTGGCCGGGTCGTTCAGGACGGTGCGCATCGCGTCGTACAGCCGTTGAACGATGGCGTCTGGCGTGCGCGCCGGGGCGGCCAAGCCTGTCCAGGAGGTCAGGTTGAGTTCTGGCAGCTTCAATTCGTCGAAGGTCGGGACACTCGGCAGCAGGCTCACACGCTGTGGCGCGGCCACGGCCAGGGCACGCAGCTTGCCGTTGGTGATGTTCGGCAGGTTGGACGTCAGGTTGTTCCAGCTCACCTGCACCAGGCCGCCCAGCAGGTCGGTCAAGGCGGACCCGGCCCCCTTGTAGGGCACATGGGCGATGTCCAGCCCCAGCTTGGCATTCAGCAGCTCCATGCTCAGGTGGGCCACCGAGCCATTGCCGGAACTGGCGTAGTTCCACTTGCCGGGATGGGCTTTGACATACGCCACAAACTCCGCGAAATCGCGCACCGGAAGGTTGGCGTTGATCAACAGCACATTGGCCAGCCTGTCGATCAGCGTGATCGGCGCAAAGTCGGTCTCCGCGTTGTAGGGGAGGTTGGGTGTGACAGCCGGGCCCACCACGTGGGTGGACTGCGACGTCACCACCAGCGTGTAGCCGTCGGCTGGCGCCCGCGCGACCGTCGCGCTGCCGATGGCCCCGCCCGCACCGGCGCGGTTATCGACGACCACGGTCTGGCCAAGCACCTTGGCGAGTCGGTCACTGATGGCGCGCGCCGAGATGTCCACGGCGCCGCCTGGCGCAAACGGCACGACCAGTGTGATGGGCCGTTGGGGGTAGCCTGACGACTGCGCCAGCACGGGCAGCGCCGTGGCGCTCAGCATGCCCGCCCCGCCGATGATGGCCTGCCGGCGATTGATCGAGTTGTTCATGAAGTCTCCTGCTGATGGTGGGGTTGTCAGGGGGCCGCCATCTCGGCGCGGATGAAGCGGGCGATGTCCTGCAAGACGTGGTCGATGTCGTCGCGCATGCGCTCGAAGCGGGCGCTGCACTCCCGCGTGGTCTCGTCCAGGTACAGCTGTCGGTTCAGCTCGATCTGCAGGCTGTCGCAGCCTTGGTCAGGCCGGCCGTGCTCGCGCAGCAGGTCCTGGCCGATGTAGGGGTCGTTGATGGCCACGCGGTAGCCCAGGGACTCGAACGCTTCGGCCACGCAGTGCGTGAAGGCCGCCGAGCAGCTGACGCCCCGCAGATCGCCGAGGACCACATCGGCCAGGGGCCGCTTGCTGGTGAGACCCAGCCGCTCGTAGGCGTTGCTGGGCATGGAGTGCAGGTTCAGGTGCCAGACCCGGCCGTGCTGCGACCGGGTCTGGTCGATCAAGGTGCGCAGCGCGTCGCGGTAGGGCCGCCAGTAAGCCTCGATGCGGTGACGGACTTCGTCGACACCCAGGCGCCGGTCGTAGATGGGCGTGAGCGTGGTGGTCTTGCTGTAGAGCAGGCCGTTGCCCAGCCGGGTGCAGCGCTCCGAGGGCTGAAGCTCGCCTGGCCAAGGTTCGCTGAGCAGGGCGGCCTCGATGTCGGTGCAGGCCCGGTTGGCGTCGATGTAGCTGCGCGGGAAGTGCGCATGCAGCAAGGCGCCACCCACCAGGGGCACCCCGCTCCACAGGCCGTCCACGTGGGTGTCTTCACATTGCCGCAGGTTGGCCAGTGGCACGGCGTAGCCGAAGTCGTCGGGGTAGTCCGTGCCGCTGTGGGGCGAGTCGCAGACCAGGGCGATTGGCTCAGCAGTCGGCGCGATGAGGGACAGGGCAGGGGCGTTGTTCACGTGGGTGGGCCAGCAACAGCGTGCCGGCAGCGTAGCGAGCGCGGCCTGTGCGCGCCAGCGACAAACGCGTCCTGCGTGTTGCCATAATGTCATCAACATGAAGCTGCAATCGGGGTCGATGGTCGAGCTGCACGCCTTTCTGGTGGTGTGCAGAACAGGCTCGATGCGCAGCGCAGCCGAGCAACTGTGTGTGACCCAGGCCGCGGTGAGCCGGGCCATTGCCCGGCTGGAGAAGCACCTCGGTTTTCCGCTCTTCGAACGGCGTACGCAGGGCGTACTGCCCACCACACGGGCCTTGGACTTGCGCCAGCGCATCGAGGGCAGCGTCCAGGTGATCGAGGACACCTTCGCGGCGCTGCGTCAGGCGTCTGACCAGGGGCGGCGCGCCTTGCGCGTGAGCACGGTTGCCAGCCTCGGGACACGCTGGCTCATGCCGCGGCTGAACACCTTCCAGGCGCAGCACCCTGGCATCGACATCGAACTGCGGCAATCGCGGCGCGAGGAGACCTCCTGGGTCGAAGACGTCGACGTGTGGGTCGAGATCCGTCGCCCGGGTCGGCCCTGGCCGAGTGACATCGGGGCGCGCTACCTGCTGGGCCGCGAGATTGCGCCCGTGTGCACACCGGCCATCGCGCAGAGGCTGCGCAACCCGGCGGCCGTGCTGCGGGAGTCACTGCTCCACCACACCAACTTTCCGGGCAACTGGGCGCTCTGGCTGGACGCGGCCGGTGTGCCCAGTGGCAAGGTCAAGCTGGCGGGTGGCTTCGACCTGGCCAGCAACATGATCGTCGCCGCCAGCTCCGGCATGGGTGTGGCCGTGGTGCAGACCTGCCTGGTGGAGCGTGAGTTGTCCACCGGTGAGCTGGTGCGGCCCTTTGCAGTGAAGGCGTCCACCGGGCGCGGTTACTACGTCTGCACGCGCAAGTCAGTGGCACCTGACAGCCCGGCAGGGCTCTTTCGGGCCTGGATCCAGGGGGTCGCCAAGGGCAGCGCGAGCTGATGCAAGGGGCCTGACAGGCCCAGGTCGGGCTTCTCGTTGGCCACCGGGCCGCGCAATGACGCTGGGGTGCTTCCACCACAAGTCCAGCGCGAGTACGGCGACAAGGGCTTGGGTTTGACCACGGTACCCTGAGCCCTGGCACCCCGCTGTCCTGGCCCAGTCAGCGCTGAGTCTTTCGCCCGTGGGTGTTGCGCGCGGTGCCGCCTCGGACAGCCTCGCCTTCGAGCAACGCCTGGTCTTGTTCGGCCTCGGGCCACAACGCGGGGAAATAGAAGCGCAGCGCGTGTCGCGGGATGGCAAAACGCAGGCTCCCGTAGCTGGAGTCGGTGGCCAGGAACCCGCGGTGCAGCAAGGCAGAGAGCAGCGAGGTGGCGACACGCTCACCCAAGCCAGTCATCGCCTTGAAATCGGCACGCCCGAGCTCGCCCTGGGTCGCAAAGAGGTCGTGCAGCGGCATGAGCGCCTCTTCGCGCACGCCTGACTTGACCACGGCTGTCTCGTAGGCCAACGCAGCCTGGATTCGGTCGCGCATGCCGCCGACGTGGAGCTGCTGGGCCATGAACTCCACCTGGTCCGTGCAGACCTCCAGCGTGTAGGTGATCCACTCGACCAGCCCCGCCTGGGTGAGGTTGCCCCGGCGGTGCTCGCCAGCCGCCTGCAGAAGCGCCTTGTACCGCGCCTCGGTGCGGGCAAAACCCCGCAACGGCGACCACAGTCCACCGGTCAAGCCCCAGCCTTCCAGCAGCAGATGGGTGTGAAGCCGCGTGACGCGGCCATTGCCATCGAGAAACGGGTGCATCCAGGCCAGGCGGTGATGCGCGGCGGCCAACGCGACCACCGAGGCCTCGCCGCGCCGCGTGCCCGCGCAGACCTGCTGCCAGCGCGCCAGGAACCGCGGCAGCGACTCCCCGGTTGGCGCTTCGTGCCGACCGACGGCCACGCCCCGCTCCCGCATTGCGCCGGGCAGCATGCGGCTGCCGTCAGCGAGTTGAAGGTCGGCGGCGGGCAGGTCGCGAAAGAGCTCCCGGTGCAGCCAGGTCAGTGCCTCAGACGAGTACAGCCAGCGTGCCGCCTGGTCGCCTTCCCGGGCTAGCCTGTGGTTCAGCTCGTCTTCGCAGAGCGCTTCCGTCCGAATGTGGGCCACCGCAAGCCGCTGCTTGCGGGCCAGGTCAGCGTTGGCAGAGAAGTCCTGCTCGCATGGCGCAGGGCGTGTCATGAGCCGCGGCGAAGCCAAGCGCCGCTTCACGCTGGCCGACCACCGTGCGGCGACCGAAGGCGTTGAGTGCCGCAAGGACAAGGATGTGATCGACGAAACGCCTGCGGCGTACAAGGACATCGACGCGGTGATGGAGGCGCAGCGCGATCTGGTCGACGTCGTGCACACGCTCAAGCAGGTGGTGTGTGTGAAGGGTTGAGCGCAACGATTTGCGGGCCGAGACCGCTGCCGCCCAGACGGCCTCGTCTCAGACCCAACCTTGGCGCCACAGCGTGGCGTCGGTCAGCTCACGCCAGTGCATCCGGTACACCTTCCCAGAGTGGACGGCCTCCAGCTCGACCTGTTCGACACGCACCGCGGGCGGCTCTGGCTCGATGACCCGCGCCACCACAAAATGCTTCTCGCGATGGCGCGGCGCCACCGCCGTCCACTTGGTCAACAGCAGCTTCTTGGGGCTCAGTGGATTCCGCTTCGCGCCGTGATCGGGCATCGGCGCGGCGGCTGCGGGTTCAGGAATTGATCTCATGGCAATCAATCATGCCCGATGGCGGCTGCGCCGGGTGGTTGTTGGCCGCCAGCGTTCTGGACGCAGTCGCCAACGGCACCCGTAGACTTCCGAGCGTGTTGAACGCATCAGAGAACACCGCTTGAAGACCTTGGTGCTGGGAGGCTATGGCAACTTCGGTGCATGCATCTGCCGCGCGCTGGCGGGTGACCCCGCGGTCGAGTTGATGGTGGGCGGGCGAGACGAGTCCCGCGCCAGGGCGCTGGCCGATGCGCTGGGTTCGGGGGCCCGGGGTATCGCGATCGACTGGGCAGCGAGCAACTTCGTCGAGGTGCTGCGCCGTCTGGGCGTTGAGCTGCTGATCCACGCCGCGGGCCCGTTCCAAGGGCAGGATTACCGCGTTGCGCAGGCCGCCGCCTGTGTGGGCGCCCATTACATCGACCTGGCCGACGGCCGCCGCTTTGTCTGTGACTTTCCGTCGGCGCTGGACGCCGATTTCCGTTCTGCCGGCCGAACAGCGATCAGCGGCGCGAGCACGGTGCCCGCCTTGTCGTCGGCCGTGGTGGAGCAGCTCGCCCGCGGCTGGCGGTCTGTCCATCACATCAGCACCTGCATTGCACCGGCCCAGACCGCGCCCCGTGGCACCGCCACGCTGGCGGCGGTGCTGGGCTACTGCGGCACCGAGATCCAGGTATGGCAGAAGGGCCGATGGCAGTGGCGGCGAGCCTGGTCGGCGCCTGAGCGCGTGCAGTTCGCTCGCATGCCCCAGCGCCTGGGCGCGCTGTGCGACATCCCCGATCTGGAGCTGTTTCCGGCGCACTTCGGCGTCAGGGACGATGTGTTCTTCCGGGCCGCGTTGGAGATCGGCCTGGCGCAACGGGCCTTTGCCGCCCTGGCAGCGGCACGGGCGGCCGGTGTGCTCAAGCACCCCGAGCGACTGGCGCGGCCGCTGAATGCGATGGCGACCTGGCTCGATGGCCTGGGTTCGTCACGCGGGGGCATGGTGGTTCGCGTGGCGGGGGAGGGCAGCGAAGGGCAAGCCCTGCGGGGCGAATGGCACATCACCGCCGACAACGACCACGGCCCTGAGATCCCTTGCATGGCGTCCATCCTGCTGGCCCGCCGCCTCGCCCGAGGTGAGGGACTGCCCCTGGGTGCACAGGTCTGCATGGGCCTGCTGCAGTTGGAGGATTTCCTGCCGGAGTTTCTGCATTGGGGCATGCAGACTGACACCCTGGTGGAGGCCGCGGGCCATGGCGCACCGGCGGTTTGAGTTCGTGATGCCTGCCCCTGAAGGCGTGGTGTTCGACGCCTTCCACTACCACTGCTGGCGCCTGCGCTGGGACTCGCTGGTGCGCGCCACGAGGGTGCAGGGCGATGCGCCGTGCCCGTTTGTGGGGGCAGTGACCGACAGCGCCGGCGCCGGTGCACTGCGCCGGCTGTCCATGACGACACGCTTTGTCTCCTTCGAACGCCCTCGTGTCGCGGCTGCCATGATGATCGGGCGTTCATTCCCATTCCGACGCTGGGCGGCGTCCATGCAACACCGAAGTGATGGTGCGGGCCGGTCCCTCATGATCTACACCTACACCTTCGAGGTGGGGCCGCGGCCTCTGCGCTGGCTGCTGGAGCCGCCGGTGGCCATGGTGTTTGACTGGCAGACGCGTCGGCGCTTCGCCAGGCTGCGCTCGTTCCTGCAGGACCACGCAGGAGCGATCGAAGCGTGGCGGACAACAGTGGCAGATGACGGGCGCTGAGTGAGCGCTTCCCTTCAGAGACACATCTGTATGAGGGCGTCGGCTTGCGACCCTTTGCCGACGCAGGCTTGGCCCGCGGATTGACCGGAATCCTGACAGTGGCGCCGGCGAACTGTGCTGCCAGCGTTGCTGCGCAAGCCTTGCGCATGTAGTGCGTATGCACTACATTGCTGGAATGAAGACCGCCGTCATCCCCCAAGTCCGAGTCGAGCCGCAGTTGCGAGCTGATCTTGATTCTGTGCTCTTCCCTGGCGAGACGCTGACCG
>JAJTDE010000300.1 GCA_021298085.1 Rubrivivax sp. | reverse complement strand
TGGCGGCCTGCCAGACGGTGAGCTGGTCCATCACCACATAGGGGAACAGGCTGTAGGCCAGGCCGAAGGCGCCCAGCACAAACACCCCAACAATCAACGCCAGCGGCAGCGCACACAGGCGGCCGTCGCTGCCGGGCACGGCCGGGTCTTCCAGCACCCGGCGCGAATTCAGCACCACCCGCAAGGCCAGCAGCAGCGCGAGAGTGATCAGCGGGATGGGCAGCAGGCCGATGAAGGCCGGCATGGAAAACCAGCGCTCGCGCACCGTGTCGCTGACCCAGGGTGTGATCACCGAGATCAGCCCCATGCCCAGCACCACGGGCGGCCAGGCGATCTTGGCCCAGCGCACCGCCAGCTGCTGCAGTGCGCCATCGGTCTTCAGGATCAGCCAGCAGGCGCCCAGCAGCACGTAGGCCGCGGGAAGCAGCAGCGCAATGGCGCCGGCAAACAGCGTGAATTCCAGCCCGCTGGCAAAGCCGGTGATGTAGCGGCCGAGCATCCAGCCCTGGCTGGCCGCGGCCAGCGCCGAGCCAAACCAGAAGGCCCGGTGCCACAGCGGCTTGTGGGCCGCCTGTGCCTTCACCCGGAAGCCATAGGCCACGCCGCGCAGGATCAGCCCCACCAGCATCAGCGCCACCGGCAGGTACAGCGCCGTCAGGATCATCCCGTGGGCCTTGGGGAAGGCCACCAGCAGGATGCCCACACCCAGCACCAGCCAGGTCTCGTTGGCGTCCCAGAAGGGGCCGATGCTGTCGATCATGCGGTCCTGCTGGGCCTCGTCGGCGCGGTTGAGCAGCATGCCCACGCCCAGGTCATAACCATCCAGGACGACGTACAGCAGCATGCTCAGGCCCATCAGGGCCAGGAACACCACGGGCAGGGCTTGGTCGGCGTTCATCTCAGTGCCCCTGCGGCAGGCCTGCCGCGGTGGTCGCCGGGGCCTGGCTGGCGGCGGTGGCGGGCTCGTCGGGCTTTTCGGCCAGGTAGCGGATCACGCCCACATAGGCCACGATCAGCGCCAGGTACACCGTCACGTACAGCGCCAGTGTCAGCGCGATGTAGCTGGACGGCACGCTGGAGGCCGTCTCGGCGGTGGTGAGCAGGCCGTAGACGATGTAGGGCTGACGCCCGATCTCCGTGACATACCAGCCGGCCAGCGTGGCCACCCAGCCAGAAAAGCTCATGCCGGCCAGTGTCCACAGCAGCGGTTTGGGCAACTGGTCGGCCGCCCATGAACGGCGCCGGTAGAGCCACAGGCCCACCCAGCTGACCAGCAGCATCAGCATGCCCACGCCCACCATCAGGCGGAAGGCGTAGAACACCGGGGCCACCGGCGGGTGCAGGGCAGTGCCGTCAGGGGCCCGGAACTCGTTCAGGCCGCGGATCTCACCGTCCAGGCTGTGCTTGAGGATCAGGCTCGCCCCATAGGGGATGCCGATTTCGGCGTGGTTGGTGCGGGCCTTCTCGTCAGGCACGGCAAACAGCAGCAGCGGCACACCCGATTGCGTGTCCCAGACGCCTTCCATCGCGGCCACCTTGGCGGGCTGGTGTTCCAGCGTATTCAGTCCGTGCATGTCCCCCGCGAGGATCTGCAGCGGGATCAGCACCGCCCCCAGCGTCAGGCCCATGCGCAGGCTCTTGGGGGTGGCGCGTGTGCTGCGCTGGCGCAGCACCTGCCAGGCACTGACACCGGCCAGCAGGAAAGCCACCGTCAGGCCCGAGGCCAGCAGCGTATGGACCAGGCGGTACGGGAATGAGGGGTTGAAGATGATGGCGAACCAGTCGGTGGCATGAAAGACACCGTCGCGGATTTCGAAGCCGGCGGGAGTGTGCATCCACGAGTTCAGGCTCAGGATCCAGAAGGCGCTCATCGTGGTGCCGAAGGCCACCAGGAAGGTGGCCAGCAGGTGCACCCGTTCGCTGACCTTGCCATGCCCATAGAGCATGATGCCCAGGAAGGTGGCCTCCAGGAAAAAGGCGGTCAGCACCTCGTAGCCCAGCAGCGGCCCGGCGATGTTGCCCACCCGCTCCATGAAACCCGGCCAGTTGGTGCCGAACTGGAAACTCATCACGATGCCGCTGACCACGCCCAGCGCAAAGCTCAGCGCAAAGACCTTGGTCCAGAAGCGGTAGGCGGCCAGCCAGCCGTCGTCACCCGTCTTCAGCCAGCGCAGCCGCATGAAGAGCAGGCTCCAGCCGAGTGCGATGGTGACCGTGGGGAACAGGATGTGGAAGGAAATGTTGGCCGCAAACTGCATGCGGGCCAGGATCAGGGCGTCCATCAGCGCTCTCCGGTGGTCAGGTTCCTGGTGCTCCTGGCCGGCACCGAGGCGCCGGCAAACTCCAGCAGGCGCTGCACCTTGGCGCCCATCTTCATCAGGTGTGACAGCGTCTTCTGGTCCAGGCGGTGGACCTCGTCAAACCAGGTGGTCATCAGCTCGATCAGGTCGTGCATGTCCCGCATGCGCGCCTGGGCGTGGCGGTCGCTCTCGCTGGCGGCTTGTTCCAGCAGCGCGTTGCGCAGCATCGACAGCGTCGGCTCGATCTCGCGGCGGCGGCGTTCCTCGGCCAGCGTCTGGAAGATCTGCCAGGCGTCGCCCGGTGCCTCGAAGTATTCACGGCGCTCACCCGGCAGGTGGCGCAGTTGCACCAGCCGCCAGGCCTGCAGCTCCTTCAGGCCCATGCTGACGTTGGAACGGCTGAACTCCAGCTGCTCGGCAATGGCGTCGGCGTGCAGCGGCTCTCGCGAGACAAAGATCAGCGCGTAGATCTGGCCCACGGTGCGGTTGATGCCCCAGCGGCTGCCCATCTCGCCGAAGTGCGAGACAAAGCTGCGCACGAGCGGGCTCATCGGGGTGGACGGGGTGGGGGTGTCGGCGGCGCTCATCTTCTGTCTTTCGGGAACTTTCAGGAATTCTTGAAAGTTTGGAACACTTGGAGAGGCTTTGCCGGCGCCGTGGTCTTGCGGCGCGCCCGCCAC
>JAJTDE010000135.1 GCA_021298085.1 Rubrivivax sp. | reverse complement strand
TCTCCAGCAAGGCGCGGTCATCGTCCGAAAGCACCCTAGGCTCCCGGTAGAACAGGTTGAGTTCTCCCACCATGCGCTCGTGAAGCCGCACAGGTACGCTGATGACGGTCTGAAAACCCTCGCGCGCGCAATGGCCCAGGCGCGAGGCCGTGCTCTCAGGCTGAATCGGAATCACCCGCGTTGCGGCGTCGCTCTGCGGTTGGCCGCACAGGCACTCGCCCGTGGGAATGCAGAGTTCCTCGTCGACCACCGCCTGGGGCAGGCAGTCCGAGGCCAGCAGCAGGTACTTGCGGTTGGCCTCGTCCGACCAGCGAACGGCCGAAGCATCGGCGCGCGCCACCTGGCGAACCTGCCGGGCGATGCCCTGGCCCAGCGCCTCCAGCGTCTCGGCTCGCGCCACGAACGCAGCCGACTCGTACAAGGCTGCCAGGCGCGAACGCTCGGCCTCCAGGTGCTCGGTCTTTTCCTGCACCTTGGATTCCAGGCTTTGGTACAGCCCTTGCAAAGTCGCGGCCATGCGGTTGAAGCCGTCCGCCAGCGCACCGAACTCGTCCTTGGCGCCCGGGTCGACGCGCGCAGCCAGGTCGCCCGCCTCCACCCGGGCCAGCCCGGCCTGCAGCCGGGCGAGCGGGTTGAAGATGAACAGGTAGGCCGAGTACAGCAAGGCAATCGCACTGCCGATCGTCAGTGCCACCATGACGAACTGCACGGCATTCAGGATGGCCGTCAGTCGGGACAGGTGGTGCTCGATCGCCGAGACAAAGGTGTCGATCCGCGCCACAAAGGCGTCGGCTTGCTGCGCAGAAAGATCGGCGCTGGGCACAGGCAAGGCGGTCCATCGGGTCTTGAGCGCTGACCAGTCACGCTGTACGGCCGCAAAGGCTTGCTGTGACGCGTCGTCGTGGGGCACCAGCAAAGGGCGCGCCGGATCTCCGGTGCGCAGGACGTTGACGCTTTGGTCGAATTGCGCTGACAGCACGGCCATCTGCTGAGCATCTTCGCGGGCCAGCGTCTGCGCCATGCGCCAGGTCTGCATGCGCATGCGGCCGGCCTCGTTGACGGCTGCTGCGCCGCCTTCCAGCTGCCAAGTCACCCACAGCGTCAGACCGATCGAAGCGAAGGCCATCAGCAGCAAGGCGCTACCGATGGCGCCCAGCTTGGCCGAAAGACTCCAGGTGCGAGGCATCTGCGCACTGTACTGGACGCCGCCATCGCGCCACCTGAGGTCGACCCTTGCTGTGAACTCAGCCACCATGCTTCAACCCGGCGTGCAGAAAGCCGAGTGGCTGGTGTGCCAACGCCACCGAGGCCATGAAGAGATAGACCAGCAGCGCACCGAAGTAGCTGGCCCAACGGGCCGCCTTCGAACGCGCCCGCTTGAGAGCCAGCGAGCCCAGCGCGATGTACAGCAACAACAGCGCCAACTTGGTCCCGAACCAGGGGCTGGCCGCCGGGTTCAGCGACAGCCCGGCCCACAGCGTCACACCTGCGGCCAGCAGCGCCGTGTCGATGCCGTAGCTGATCATCCGCAAGGGCCTGGCCATCGCCCAGCTGTGACCCGCCAGCAAGATGGCGCCGCGCACTGCGAAGAGCCCTCCACTGGTCAGCACCAGGCCGACATGGGCTTGTTTGAGCGGCAGATACCAGGTCGCAAACTCAGGCATGGCTATCGGCAAGCCCCGGTATGAGACTAAGCTGCGCACCATGGAAATCAGTCATTTCAACGACCTGTTGGCCGCGGCGCGTCAACAACCCGACGCACAACGACTCTTGCTGGTGTTTGCCGGGGCGAGCTTGCCTGCAGGTGCCAGTGCCGAACAGCGCGCCCGCTTCGAGGCAGGCGAATCGGGCGAACTGGCGCCGCTGATGTGCGTCGACAAGGACCCCGGCGAGTTGCAGGACTTTGGCGCCCTGCAGGCCGAAGCCTCGGCCATGGGCCAGAACTGGGCCCTGGTCTTCGCCGCGGCTTTGTCCGGCAAGGGTCGGCTCGCGCCAGCGGCAACACAGGTCGAGGCCGCGCTCCAGCACATGGTGGAAGCGGTGAAGTCCGGTCGGCTCAGCGGCCTGATTCCGTTTGACCGCCACGGCGCGGCCGTTCAGCTGAGCTGAGCGCGAGCGCAGCGGCTCAAGACAGCGCTGCGCTGCCCCAAGCAGGGGTGGCCAGCTCGGCGCCGACGCGCCGCGCAGGGCTCGCGAGCACTCAGAGGCGGGTGGAGTCATCTTCTCGCAAGGCTTCGGGTGGGTGAGCGCGATACGGCCCGGTGCCGGCGTTGTCAGCCTGCGCCGCGGGAACGAATCCGCCGCGCTGTACGTCGAAGACGTGCACCTCGCCGTCCTCGATCACGTAGTGCCAGCCGTGTAGAGCCAGCGTGCCGACCTCAACGCGCTCGCGCACCATAGGGTAGTCCATCAGACGTTCAAGCTGGAGCACCACCGCGCGTTGTTCGGTGCGCCGCAGCGCATCGGGGCAGGGCTCGGCCACGGGCAAGGCAGCCTCACGGCCCAGTTCCAGCCATTGCAACAGGTGCTTGGCCGCTGGTGAGACGTCCCCATACAGTGCACGGATCGCGCCGCAGTGGCTGTGGCCACACACCACAATTCGCTGAACCGACAGGTTAAGCACCGCAAACTCGATGGCCGCCGCAGTGCCATGAAAGCCCTGGCTCTGGTCGTGCGGTGGCACAAAAGCGCCCACATTCCGCACCAGGAACAGCTCCCCGGGGCCGGCACCGGTCAGCAGGTAGGGCACGAGCCGCGAGTCACTGCATCCGATGAACAGCGTCATCGGATGCTGGCCATCGTCGACCAGGTGCCTGAAGTGCGAACGGTGCAGCGGAAAGGCGTCGGTCTGGAAGCGCTGCAGCCGTTGGAGGAGTTCGTCGGGCATGACGGAAGTCCGGCGTCGCGCTACTGCACCAAGGGTGAGTCGGCGGCCTCCAGGTCGACGCCGATCAGCTCCGCAGACCCCGCCAGCAGCTGCAGGTATTGCCGCAGCGCGGTGGCAAAGGCCTGCTGCCGAAGACCCTGCGCCACAGCCGACTTCACGGTCTCGAATGCGGGCTCCTGCCCCGATTCGCGCGCCAACACCTCCACCACGTGGAGACCGAAGCGGCTGTGCACGAGGCGCGGCAGGACGCCGACCTCGGGCTTGCCGAAGATCTCGCGCGCGAACTCGGGTGCGCAGTCCTGTGCCGTCAACCAGCCCAAGGCCCCGCCCTCAGCGCCGCTGGGACAGTTGGACGTGACCGATGCCGCCGTCGCGAATCGGTCTTCACCCTCGGGTGAAGCACAGCGGACATCCAGCAAGCAGGCCTCTGCACGCTGACGCAGCGCGTTGACTTCCACGCCGGGCGTGACGGCAAAGAGCACGTGGCGCAAGAGCACACGTTCACCCACGGCGTAGCGGCTACGCTGGGCCGCATGATGGCGGCGCAGCGCCTCGTCCGATGGTTCGGGGACACGCAGCTCGCGGTCCAGCAGGGCTTCGATGGCGGTGCTGGCGTCCTCGGTCATGGCGCCGCCCAGGGGCAACGGGTCATCTGCCGCCAGCAGGCCTGATCGGATGGCCGCCTGGCGAAGCAACTCGGCACAGGCCCGCTGCCGCAGGTCTTCAGCCGCCACGCCTTCATGGGGATAGGACAGGACGACGCCATTGACCTGGGGTAGCACGGGAACAGAGATTTTCATGATCGGATCCTTTCCGTCGGAGGTACAGCGGGCTCAACCTGCGCGGCGCGGCTGGTTCTGACGCGCGGGTACGTTGAGCCGGCGCGCGCGCACCATCTGGTACGGACGGACCAGATAGGTCAGCGTGCCGAAGCCGCTCCACACATGCACCAGCCGGCTGAACGGGAAGAGCAGGAAGATGGTCATGCCCAGCAGCATGTGCGCCTGAAAGTGCCACTCGATGCCGGACACCAGCGCGGCATTCGGTTGCATCAGGACGATGCTCTGCAGGTACTCGGCCAGGCGCAGCATGGTCTGCGGGTCTTTGACATGGTGCAAGGACGTGGGCAGTGTGCTCAGTCCGATGACCAGCTGCACCCACAGGATGACCAGGATGGCGATGTCGGTGCGGTGGCTGGTCAGGCGGATGCGCGGGTCGAACAGGCGGCGGTGCAGCAGCATCGTCAGGCCGATGAAGCACAAGCCCCCGGCAATGCCCCCGGCAACCACGGCGATCAGCTGCTTCTGCGAGGCGGTGACGAACATTTCGTACAGCCAGTGCGGCGTGAGCTGTCCGAACAGGTGGCCGAAGAACAAGAACAGGATGCCGCCGTGAAACAGGTTGCTGCCCCAGCGCAGCTGTGCCTTGCGCAACAGCTGCGAGCTGTCGCTCTTCCAGGTGTACTGGTCGCGGTCGAAGCGGGCCAGGCTGCCCATGAAGAACACGGCCAGGCAGAGGTACGGGTAGACGTTGAAGGCGAAGTTGTGGAGGTTGTTCATGCTGACGCTCCCGGCGTGGGTTGGGTGGCGCGAGCGGTGTGATTCACGGGCGCGCGCACGATCTGAATCGGTTGCGGCTGTCCGGGCCGCGCCTGACCTTGGGTAGAGCAGCCGTCGAAGGCCATCGGCTCGGCCCAACTCTCATCCAGCTCAGGCTCAGTGGGTACGGTCACGGACTGCGCCTTCTCACCAGCAAGGTCCAGCAGCGCGGCCAGCACACAGGCATGCGCGGCCTCGCGGCGCAACAGCGCGCTGAAGATCACCTGAAGGATGTGCGCGATCTCGCCCAGGAAGGCTCGGGCCTGCGCCGGCGGCTGGGTGGACGCGTACTGCAGCACCACCGTCAGGTGGTCGGGCAGTTCGCCCGGCGCCAGAAACAGGCCCGCAGCTTCGTAGGTCTGGCACAGATCCACCATGGCTGGGCCACGGTCGCGGCTGTCGCCATGGACATGCTCGAAGAGGTGCAGTGCGGTGCCGCGGCCACGGTCGAAGAGCTCGACGTGGTCGGCTTCGACGTCGAGCGGCCGCCGGTTGGACAAGCGGCTGATCAGCGCATCAAGCTCGGCCAGCCGCGACGCGCCGAGCGCACGCTCGACATGAAGCGCCGCTTGCAGCTCGGGCAGGTGGGCGCGCAGTTCGGCGTCGGGGTAACTCAGCAGGTGGGCCAACACGCGTAGCGTCTTGGTGGACGGCACCGGGGTGGTGTTGAAGAAGCTCATGGTCAGACCCCCGCCTTGATGGGAATGGTGCGCCTTTTCTCGCTGCCGAACAGGCTGGTTTCTGTCGTGCCTTCGCTGCAGCCATTGCCGAAGCTGAAGCCGCAGCCACCGCGCACGTTGAAGGCGTTCTCGGCGTACTCGCGATGAGTGGTGGGGATGACGAAGCGGTCCTCGTAGTTGGCAATAGCCATCACGCGGTACATCTCTTCCACCTGATTCACACTGAGCTTCACCTGGTTGATGGCGGCCTGATTGGCTGTGCCGTCCACATGCTTGGCGCGCTGATAGGCGCGCATCGCCAGCATTCGTTCCAGCGCGTTGACGACAGGCACCGTGTCACCGGCGGTCAACAGGTTGGCCAGGTACTTGACGGGAATGCGCAACTGGTTGACGTCAGGAATCTCGCCATTGGTACCCACATGGCCGGCGTTGGCCGCTGCCGTGATAGGGCTGAGCGGCGG
Organism: Rubrivivax sp.; assembly: GCA_021298085.1. Classification (GTDB taxonomy): domain Bacteria; phylum Pseudomonadota; class Gammaproteobacteria; order Burkholderiales; family Burkholderiaceae_C; genus Rubrivivax. Next base: position 5,124 of record JAJTDE010000135.1, on the reverse strand, counting down.
CACGTACCAGACCATCGGCAGCGTGCGGTACTCGGGGTGCAGCGGCAGCGCCACCTTCCACTCCACCGCCATCTTGTAGACGGGGCTGTTGCGGGCCGCGTCCATCCAGTTGTCCGGAATGCCATCGAGCCTGGCCTGGGCGATGACCTTCGGGTCGTTCGGGTCCAGGAAGATGTCGAGCTGCGCCTGGTACAGGTCCTTGTCGTGCTCGACGCTGGCTGCCTCCTGGATGCGATCGGCGTCGTACAGCAGCACGCCCAGGTAGCGGATGCGGCCGACGCAGGTTTCGCTGCACACCGTGGGCTGGCCGGCCTCGATGCGGGGGTAGCAGAAGATGCACTTCTCGGCCTTGCCGCTCTTCCAGTTGTAGTAGATCTTCTTGTAGGGGCAGCCGCTGACGCACATGCGCCAGCCGCGGCACTTGTCCTGGTCGATCAGCACGATGCCGTCTTCCTCGCGCTTGTAGATCGAGCCGCTGGGGCACGATGCGACACATGCCGGGTTCAGGCAGTGCTCGCACAGCCTGGGCAGGTACATCATGAAGGTGTTCTCGAACTGGCCGTAGATGTCCTTCTGGATGTCTTCGAAGTTCTGGTCCTTGCTGCGCTTGCTGAATTCACCGCCCAAGATCTCTTCCCAGTTCGGGCCCCATTCGATCTTCTCCATGCGCTTGCCGGTGATCAGGCTGCGTGGCCGTGCGGTCGGCGCGTGCTGCATCTCGGGCGCCGACTGCAGATGGTCGTAGTCGAAGGTGAAGGGCTCGTAGTAGTCGTCGATCTGCGGCAGGTTGGGGTTCGCGAAGATCTTCATCAAGAGCTTCCACTTGCCACCCTGTCGCGGCTCAATTGAACCGTTCGCCTTGCGGATCCAGCCGCCGTTCCACTTGTCCTGGTTCTCCCACTCCTTGGGGTAACCGATGCCAGGCTTGGTCTCGACGTTGTTGAACCAGGCGTATTCCACGCCGGGGCGGCTGGTCCACACGTTCTTGCAGGTCACGCTGCAGGTGTGGCAGCCGATGCACTTGTCCAGGTTCAGCACCATGCCGATCTGTGCGCGTACTTTCATGTTCTTGCTCCTAGGCTGATCGGCGGGTTCAGGGGTTCTCACCCTGGCCTTGATAGGCCTCGGCGAGATGGTCATCAGCCGGGGTGTCCAGCCAGTCGACCTTGGCCATCTTGCGCACCACCACGAACTCGTCGCGGTTGGTACCGATGGTTCCGTAGTAGTTGAAGCCGTAGCTGAACTGCGCGTAGCCACCGATCATGTGGGTGGGCTTGAGCACGATGCGCGTCACGCTGTTGTGGATGCCGCCGCGCACGCCGGTGATCTGCGACCCTGGGGTGTTGATGATCTTTTCCTGCGCGTGGTACATCAGCAGCATGCCGGGGTTCACGCGCTGGCTCACCACCGCGCGGGCCGCGATGGCGCCGTTGATGTTGAAGACCTCGACCCAGTCGTTGTCTTCGATGCCGCTGCGCTTGGCGTCGTCTTCGCTCAGCCACACCACGGGGCCGCCGCGGTTCAGCGTCAGCATCAGCAGGTTGTCGCTGTAGGTGCTGTGGATGCCCCACTTCTGGTGCGGCGTGATGAAGTTGAGCAGGATCTCCGGGTTTCCGTTGGGCCGGATGTTGTGGATGCCGGCTGTGGTCTTCAGGTCCACCGGCGGGCGGTAGCTGCTCAAGGCTTCGCCAAAGGCGATCACCCAGGGGTGGTCCAGGTAGAACTGCTGTCGGCCGGTCAGCGTGCGCCAGGGGATCAGCTCGTGGACGTTGGTGTAGCCGGCGTTGTAGCTGACGGTCTCACTCTCGATGCCGCTCCAGGTGGGGCTGCTGATGATCTTGCGCGGCTGAGCCTGCACGTCGCGGTAGCGGATCTTCTCGTCCTCGCGGTACAGCGCCAGGTGCGTGTGGTCGCGGCCGGTCTGTTTGCCCAGGGCCTGCCAGGCCTTCACCGCCACATGGCCGTTGGTCTCGGGCGCCAGCTGCAGGATGACCTCGCAGGCATCGATGTCGCTCACGATCTTCGGCATGCCCTTCGTCACGCCCTCGGTCAACGTCGTGCCGTTCAGTTGGCCGAGCTGCTCGACCTCGGAGCCTGTCTTCCACGCGATGCCCTTTCCGCCGTTGCCGATCTTCTCCATCAAGGGGCCCAGCGCGGTGAAGCGCTTGAACACGTTCGGGTAGTCGCGCTCAACCACGGTGATCTGTGGCGCTGTCTTGCCGGGGATCAGCTCGCACTGGCCCTTCTTCCACTCCTTCACGTCGAAGGGCTGAGCCAGTTCACCAGCGGTGTCGTGCATGATGGGCGTCAGAACGACCTCCCTCTCCACGCCCAGGTGGCCGACACAGACCTCGCTGAAGGTCTTTGCGAAACCCTTGTAGATCTCCCAGTCGGAGCGTGATTGCCACACCGGATCCACGGCCGCGCTCAGCGGGTGAATGAAGGGGTGCATATCGCTGGTGTTGAGGTCGTTCTTCTCGTACCAGCTCGCAGTGGGCAGCACGATGTCGCTGTACAGGCAGGTGGTGCTCATGCGGAAGTCCAGGGTCACCACCAGGTCGAGCTTGCCGACCGGTGCATCCTTGTGCCACTTGACCTCGCTGGGCTTCGCATCGTCGGCACCCAGGTCCTTGCCCTGGATGCCGTTCTCCGTACCCAGCAGGTGCTTGCAGAAGTACTCGTGGCCCTTGCCCGAGGAGCCCAGCAGGTTGCTGCGCCAGACGAAAAGCACACGCGGCCAGTTCTGCGGCGCATCGGGGTCTTCGCAGCTCATCTGGACGGTGCCGTCCTTCAGCGCCTTGACGACATAGTCCTTGGCGTCCATGCCGGCGGCACTGGCGTCCTTGACCACCCGCATCGGGTTGGTCTTGAGCTGCGGCGCGCTGGGCAGCCAGCCCATACGCTCCGCGCGCACGTTGTAGTCGATCATGCTGCCGCCGAAGGCCTTGCGGTCGGCCAGCGGCGACACGATCTCCTCCATCCCGAGCTTCTCGTAGCGCCACTGGTCGGTGTGGGCGTAGAAGAAGCTGGTGCTGTTCATCTGGCGCGGCGGGCGGATCCAGTCCAGCGCGAAGGCCAGCGCTGTCCAGCCAGTCTGCGGGCGCAGCTTCTCCTGGCCCACGTAGTGGGCCCAGCCGCCACCGCTCTGGCCGATGCAGCCGCACATCATCAGCAGGTTGATCACGCCGCGGTAGTTCATGTCGGCGTGGTACCAGTGGTTCATCGCCGCGCCGATGATCACCATGCTCTTGCCGTGCGTCTTGTGCGCGTTCTCGGCAAACTGGCGCGCCACAGTGATGATCTGGTCGCGCGGCGTGCCGGTGATGCTCTCGGCCCAGGCGGGTGTGTAGGCGGCGTTGTCGTCGTACGACTTCGCACCTGAGCCCAGCCCACGCTCGATGCCGTACTGCGCCACTTGCAGGTCGAACACCGTGGCCACCAGCGCTTCGCGGTGCTCACCTTCCTTGCCGAGGCGCAGTCGCACCGCCGGCACCTTGACGAAGTTGACTTCGCCGTTCTGGGTGTTGGACTTGAAGTGGGGCGTGCTCACGCCGCCGAAGTACGGCAGGCCGATGTCCACTACCTCATGCGCCTGCTCGCCATCCTCGATGACGGACAGCTTCAACTTCACCTCGGTACCGTGGCGGGCTTCCTTGTTCTCCAGGTTCCATTTGCCCTGGTCGACGCCGCCTTCGGGCGTCCAGCGAAAGCCGATGCTGCCGTTGGGCAGCACGGCACGGCCCGCGGTGTCGAAGGCCACCGTCTTCCATTCGGGGTTGTTGTGCTGGCCAAGCTTGCCGTTGAAGTCGGAGGCACGCAGGTAGCGGTCGGGCACCAGCGTCTTGCTGCCGTCGGGCAGCGTGTGCTCCTTCAGCATCACCAGCAGCGGCAGGTCGGTATAGCGCCGAGCGTAGTCGTCGAAGTACGGACTGCGCTGCTTGAAGTAGAACTCGTTGAGCGCCACGTGTCCCATGGCCATCGCCAGCGCCGCATCGGTGCCCTGCTTGGGGTGCAGCCAGATGTCGGCGAGCTTGGCCACCTCGCTGTAGTCGGGCGTGATGGCCACCGTCTTCGCACCCTTGTAGCGAACCTCGGTGAAGAAGTGCGCGTCTGGCGTGCGGGTCTGCGGCACGTTGCTGCCCCAGGCCATGATGTAGGTGCTGTTGTACCAATCGGCACTTTCGGTCACGTCGGTCTGCTCGCCCCACACCTGCGGGCTGGCCGGCGGTAGGTCGCAGTACCAGTCGTAGAAACTCATGCAGACGCCGCCAATCAGGCTGAGGTAGCGGCTGCCCGCTGCATAGCTCACCATGCTCATCGCCGGGATAGGGCTGAAGCCGATGACACGGTCAGGGCCATGCTTCTTGATCGTGTAGACATTCGACGCCGCGATGATCTGGTTGACTTCGTCCCAGCTGCTGCGCACGAAGCCGCCCATGCCGCGCACCTTCTGGTAGTCACGACGCGCCGCATCGTCCTCGACGATCGTGGCCCAGGCATCGACAGGCGTCTTGGCCGTCTTCATCGCCGCGCGCCAGCGCTCCAGCAGGCGTCCCCGCACCATCGGGTACTTCACGCGGTTGGCGCTGTACAGGTACCAGCTGTATGACGCACCGCGGGCGCAGCCGCGCGGCTCGTGGTTGGGCATGTCCCAGCGCGTGCGCGGGTAGTCGGTCTGCTGGGTTTCCCAGGTGACGATGCCGCCCTTGACGTAGATCTTCCAGCTGCAGCTACCCGTGCAGTTCACGCCGTGGGTGCTGCGCACGATCTTGTCGTGGGCCCAGCGGTTGCGGTAGGCGTCCTCCCAGGTGCGGTCTTCGCCGGTGGTCAGGCCGTGCTCGCCCGAGAAGGTTTCCTTGGGTTGGGAGAAGTGGGTGAGTCGGTCCAGAAAGTGGCTCATGGGGTTGTCCTTGAAAGAATCGTCTTCCGACAGCGATCAGCAGGGGTAAGGCGCGTCGCGGCGGGCGCAGGCCCACCAGGTCAGCGCCACACAGGAGAGGTAGAACACGATGAACGTCAGCAGCGCAGGCGCTGCGCTGCCCGTCATCGCCAGAGAAGAGCCCACGCTCTTGGGAATGAAAAAGCCGCCATAGGCGCCGATGGCGCTGGCAAAGCCCAGGGCTG
>JAJTDE010000299.1 GCA_021298085.1 Rubrivivax sp. | reverse complement strand
CGACGAAGGGGTCGGTCAGGATCTTGATGGCCCAGATGACACCGGTCTTCACGTCACGCTGCACAAACAGCTGCAACATCCGGAACACCAGTGCTGCCACGCCCAGGGCCAGCCAGGCCAGACCGACATCGTGCCAATAACCGGCGACGTCCGTGGCCGGCAGGATCAGCCCGCCCAGTGAAGGCGACAGCCACAAGGCCACAGGCAGCACCAGCCAGACTGACATCAATACCACCTTGCGACGCAGGTTATAACCAACCTTGATCTCCTCCTTGTGCTCGTGGGTGGCCTGGTTGGCATGGTCGTAACCCTTGGGCTCGAAGAAGAAGTGGCCCGACTGGCGCGTCACCATGGACACACCCCAGCCCAGCAGCGCGGCCAGTGCAGGGTCAAAGAAGACCACGACATAGGCCACCATGAAACTCACGGCACTGACAAAGTGCAGCGACTGGTTGATGCGGCTCTGGTGATAGAAGCGGTGGTCGTCCCATCGCTGTTCGTCTAGCTCGGCGAGAAAAGCCTGAAAAGCCTTCACGGAAACTCCTAGGGTGGTTGAACAGGCCGACACCCGTGCCTGCGGCCCGGTCAGTCAGTGGCGCGATGCTGACAAGGCTGTGTGTCACGGCAGTGAAAGTTCCGTTTCATCAAACCGTTGCAATCCCGTTGCACGATGAGGGCATGAACACACCAGACACCGGCAGTGACTTCATGGGCGGCTTCGTGGTGGACGAACTGGCCTGCACGCGCCGACACCTGCGCATCGCGGTGGTCACGGAGACCTGGCCACCGGAAATCAACGGTGTGGCCTTGACGCTCTCGCGCCTGGTGGAGGGTCTGCGAGCACGTGACCACACCTTGCAGCTGATCAGGCCACGTCAGCCCGCCGAGACCGGCGGCGCCGCCCTGGCGCCTGCCAGCGCCGGCCAGGATGCGATGGACCTGCTGACCGGCGGCGTACCCATTCCCCGCTACCCGCACATGCGCATGGGCTTGCCGGCCACCCGAGGCTTGATCAAGCGCTGGAGTCTGCAGCGGCCGGATGTCGTGCACATTGCCACCGAGGGGCCGCTGGGCTGGTCGGCCGTGCGCGCCGCGCAACGCCTGATGTTGCCCACCGTCTCGGATTTCCGCACCAACTTCCACGACTACAGCCGCCACTACGGCGTCGGGTGGCTGCGCAAGCCCATCGTGGCCTATCTGCGCAAGTTCCATAACCGCACCGTGTGCACCACCGTGCCCACCTATCAGCTCAAGGCCCAGCTCGAGGCCTCCGGGTTTGAACGGCTGCAAGTGATCCCCCGGGGTGTGGACCTCCAACGCTTCAACCCCTGCCACCGCAGCGCAGCCCTGCGCAGCCGATGGGGGGCTGACGACGACATGCCGGTGATGCTGTGTGTGTCACGGCTGGCGGCGGAGAAGAGCCTGCTGGAACTGGTGGATGCCTACCGGGCTGCACGCTCGGAGGGCATCCGGTGCAAGCTGGTGATGGTGGGTGACGGACCGATGTTGCCGGAGCTGCAGGCACGCTGCCCTGAAGCGCACTTTGCGGGCTTGCAGCGCGGCCTGGACCTGTCACGCCACTATGCATCGGCTGACCTGTTCGCCTTTCCCAGCCAGACGGAGACCTTTGGCAATGTCGTGATCGAGGCCATGGCCAGCGGGGTTGCCGTGGTGGCTTATCGCCACGCGGCGGCGGGCGAGTGGCTGCAACATGGGCACAGCGCCTGGCTGGCCGAGCCCGGAAATGCATTGGACTTTCGCAAGCAGGTGCTGCGGGCGCTCGTCAGCCCGGCGGACCGGCGCATCCGTGCAGAATCAGCACGCGCCATCGCCCACGAACTGGACTGGCCTCAGGTGGTGGATCAGTTCGAGGGTGTGCTGGCCGATGCCGCCGCCAGCGCAGCAGCACCCCGTCTGGCCCAGCGAGCCCACAACCAGCCCGAACCCAGCACCAGCGTGGCACCCAGGCCTGTCAGCAGCACCACGCTGTCCAGCCCCACGCGCAGCCCCAGCGCATAAAGCGCCAGCATCACCAGCACGCCGGCGTTCTCGTTGAAGCCCTGCAGGGCCACCGAACGCCCCGCCGTGAGCAGGGTGTAGCCGCGGTGCTGCAGCAGGGCATTCATCGGGACGATCAACGCGCCGCCCACCACGCCGACGGCCGCCAACAGGGGCAGCGCCAGCGTGACACTGTCGACAAGGCGCCCCGCCATGACAAGCAGGCCCAGGGCGATGCCCAGCGGCACCAGCCGAGGCACCGCGGAAAGCGTCACCCAGCGCCCGGCACACACGGCGCCCACCACCATGCCCACCGCCACCACCGCCTGCAGGTAGGCAGCTTGGTCAAGCCCCAGCCCCAGGACGTCCACCGCCCAGCGCAGCACAGCCAGCTGCAGCACCGCACCCGCACCCCAGCAGAGCACGGTCAGCGCCAGTGAGAGGCCACCCAACGGGTCGCGCCGCAGGGTGTGGTTGTCGCGCCAGAAGGCCACCCACAGGGACTGAAGCTGCCACGAAGTGGTGGCGTGGCGCAGGCCGCTGCAGCGAACGCCCATGTTCAGCAGCTGCGATACCAGGTACAGACCCAGCACCACACCCAGCGATGGCGCCAGACCACTGTCCAGCACCCGTGTGGCCACCCAGCTGGCCGACCCGGCAGGGTCTGCTGACGACGTCGCCACCGCCCGCACAAAGGCCTCGCTGACCAGGAAGCCACCCAGCACCGTGCCACCCAGCACGGCCCCCACCACCGACACCTCCAGCCAGGCGTTGGCCCTGACGAGAAGACTCGGCTCAACCTGCTCGGTGATCAGGCCGTACTTGGCCGGTGCATACAGCGCCGAGCCCAGGCCCACCACCAGGAAGGCCAGCAGCGGAGACAAGCCCATCAGCATGCACAGCACACCCAGCAGCTTGATCAGGTTGGCCGCCATCATCAACCGTGCCTTGGGCCACGCATCGGCCAGCGGGCCCAGTGCTGGTGCCAGCACCACGT
>JAJTDE010000298.1 GCA_021298085.1 Rubrivivax sp. | reverse complement strand
GCATCACCTGGGCTACCGGCCGGGTGCGACCAAGCCCGAGGATGCCAACAACCATCGCAACGGTGCCAGCGGCAAGACCGTTCTGACCGAGCCTGCCCGACGGCACGCGCGACATCCTGGGTCTGTGGATCGAGAACACCGAGGGTGCCAAGTTCTGGATGAAGGTCTTCAACGACCTCAAGACGCGCGGCGTGGCCCACATCCTGATCGCCGTCACCGATGGTCTGAAGGGCATCGGCGAAGCCCTCGGCGCGGTGTTCCCGGCCACCACGCTGCAGACCTGCATCGTGCACCTGATCCGCAACAGCCTGGACTACGCGAGCGGGAAGGACCGCAAACTGCTGGCAGCGGCCCTGCGGCCGGTCTACACGGCCGCCAGCGCCGAGGCCGCAGAGCAAGCGCTGAACGACTTCGAGCGCGGCACCTGGGGGCAGCGCTACCCCACCGTCACGGCAGCTTGGCGCCGGGCCTGGGATCGCGTCATCCCGTTCTTCGCCTTCCCGCCCGAGGTACGCCGCGTCGTCTACACCACCAATGCCATCGAGAGCGTACGCAGCCGGCTGCGCAAGATCATCAAGCCGCGCGGGCACTTCCCCAGCGACGATGCTGCATCCAAGCTCATCTGGCTGCTGCGCAACATCACCGCCGACTGGAGCCGGGCGGCCAAGGAATGGAAGCTGGCGATGAACCAGTTCGCGATACTCTTCGAAGAGCGGTTCACGCAGGTCGCGCATGGCGCAGGCCGGTGAGAGGGGTTGAACCATGAGTACATGGGCTCAACCGGGGCGCCTCCGGCGGCCTGGCAGGGGCCTGAAAACAGTAAAGAAATCAGCCAACAGCCAATTCAGTAAACCGCCTCACACACAGAATTTCGGACACCCCCGCGCCTGGGGCACTGCGAGCAAGGTGCCAACCCGCGCTTCATCGTCACCGATCTGCCGGGCTCGCCCAAGGCGCTGTACGAGCGCAGGTACTGCGCGCGTAGCGAAGCCGAGAACCGGATCAAGGAGGCGCAGCTGGACCTGTTCGGGCGCCGCGCGAGTTGCCACCGCTTCCAGGCCAACCAACTTCGGCTGCTGCTGGCCGCGCTGGCCTACTCCTTGATGATCAACCTGCGTCGGCTGGCACTGCAGGGCACCGAGCTGGCCCAAGCCTGCACCGCCACCATCCGCACCAAACTTCTGAAAATCGGCGCAGCCGTACTGCGCAACACCCGCCGCGTGCGGGTGTTGCTGGCCTCGGCACATCCGATGAAGCACGTCGTCCTCGCCGCAGCGCAAGCGCTCAGCCCGTAGCCATCCATCCAGTGCCTGGCCCGCGCGTTGACAGCAAAAAGGCCCGCATCCCAAGCCAGGGAAGGGGAAACCGCGTCCCAAAACGCCTCATCACCTAGCGCGACCGTATCAAACGCCGCAGACACCCCTCAGGTCGCCGGGCTGACCACCAAATCAGCGTCGCAAACGCATCCAGTCGGACCCTCTTGAAATATCCGGGCTAGGCAGCGCCCTTCGGCAGCCGGTGTGGCGCCGCCGGACAAGCCCGTGTTGCCCCCTGCGGCACCACGGCAACCCCGTGGGCCCGGCACCAGCGCAGCACCTGGGCCACGCCGTCGGCGCTGTCGGGCTGCGCCACGGCGATGGCCTGCCCCGTCCACTTCCGGCGCCAATCGGTCAGGAAGGGCGCCATCGCGTCGGCAGCCTCGAGCAGGCGGCCCGAGAAGGCCGCGCGCAGATCGGCAAGACCCATGGTCAGTTCGGCTTCTTCGCGCGCTCGGTCACGAGGCGCTTCTCGGCGTCGCCTTGCAAGCCTTCCAGCTGCTCGCGGATGTCCTTGGGGTCGACGCCGAGCTTGCGGATGTTGTCCAGCATCGGGCCGGTGTAGGCGCCGTACAGGGCATCGATCAGCACATGGCCTTTGGGCGAGGTGATCAGCCAGGCCGAGACCCAGCAGATGCCGACGTAGTAGACATGGTCGAAGGCCTTGTAGGGTTCGATCCTCCGCAGCGCGGCGCTCTGCAGAAAGCGGCCGAGATCGGGCGGCATGCGGCCGGTCTCCCCGAACACCTTGAACAGCGCGGCGATGGGCGCCGATTCGCAGCGCGTGGTCAGCGGCTGCTGGGCCAGTGCCTGGCCAGCGCCGGTGACCAGCAACGCGCTCAAGACGATGGATCGAAGGAATCGTTGGGCCACGGTCACGCGGTGTCTCCTGGGTGCGGGCCTGTCTGTGCAGGCCCTGATGCTGCGGCGAACAGTGTCTGCGCGGTGGGCGGACGATCACAACCCATGCTTCGTGGTCCATTGTCAATCCACCGTTGATAATGCCATGCATGCCGCTGACCCGATTCACCCTGCGCCAGATCGAGGCCTTCATGGCCGTTGCCGAATCGCACAGCTTCACGCTGGCGGCCGCGCGGCTGGGCCTGACAGCGCAGGCCGTGAGCCAGCTGATCGCCGAACTGGAAACCATCCTCGACTTCCGGTTGTTCGACAGAACCACCCGCAAGGTGGCGCTGTCCAGCGCGGGGCGCGACTTCGTCGCCTCGGCGTCCACGCTGCTGCGGCATGTCCACGCCGCCGACAGCGCGGCCAACGACGTGCGCAACCGGGCATCGGGTGTCGTGCGCGTGGGCGCACCGCTGGTGCTGGCCTCCACCGCCCTGCCCATCGCCATGCGCGACTACCAGGCGAGCAAGCCCAAGGTCGTTGTGCGCGTGCGTGACGTACCCGTTGACCAGCTGGTGGACAGGGTCGCCGATGGCGACGTCGACCTGGCACTCGGCCCTGACCGGCACACCGGACCCTCGGTGGCCGCCACCCCGCTCTTCGACAGCGCCTGGGTGCTGTGGTGTGTACCGGCCCACCCGCTGGCGCGCCACCGGCGCGCGCTGCGCTGGGCCGAGCTGGCCGGCGTGGCCATCGTCTGCGCCGGGCGGGACCACGAGCTCAACGTCGCACAGATGCACCGGGATGCGCCAGCGGGCACGCGTGTCACCCCGGTCGATGTGGTGGACAACATCTCGACGGCGCTGGGCATCGCGGCCCAGGGTCTGGCCGTGACGCTCGCACCCGCCTACATCGGCGTGCTGGCCAATCCGCTGGGCCTGGTGATGAAACGCGTGGTGGAGCCGGAGTCCGTGCGCAAGGTCTGCCTCTACACACCCGCCACCCGTGCGCTGTCGCCGGCCGCCGCCGGTTTTGCCGAGTTCCTGGCCACGCGGATCCCGCGCTGGTCAAACGAAGGCTGAGCCAGCAGGCCCAGCCCACACCCCACTGTCCACCATGACAAGCGCTTCACCCATCCGCTGGGGCATCCTCAGCCCCGGCCGCATCGCCCACAAGTTTGCCGACGCACTGACGGCAGTGCCCGACGCCCGGCTGGTGGCCGTGGCCGGGCGCGACCTCGGACGTGCACAGGCCTTTGCCGGGCGTTGGGGTGGCCGTGCGCTGCCGTCGATGGACGCACTGCTGGCCGACGACCAGGTGGATGCGGTCTACATCGCGTCACCCCACTCCGAGCACCACCACGCGGCATCGGCGGCGCTGCGCGCCGGCAAGCACGTGCTGTGCGAGAAGGCCCTGGTGGCCACGGCTGCACAGGCCCGCGAGCTGATCGCCCTGTCGCATCAACACC
>JAJTDE010000134.1 GCA_021298085.1 Rubrivivax sp. | reverse complement strand
GGTCGGAGGCGGTGCTCCACAGGAAGATGTCACCCACGGTCAGACGGGTCTGCGTGTCGTTTTCGTAGATGGCGCTGATGTAGTTGAAGAGGTTGCCGATGTAGTTGTTGGCCGTGGTCGTGTTGCTGCCCATCACCTGGTAGAACTCGAAGTCCGTTTCGATGGCAATCGTGGCGCGGTAGAGCTGGCCGGCCGGCAGTTCACGGGGAACCGACATGTTCTGCGGCGCCTGCAGCTGCTGCCGCAGTTGCTGCATCAGCGGCGCTTCCACCAGGTTGTCGTTGCCGCAGGTGAAGCCTTGGTTCGGGCCTTGTGCATTGGCCGCCTGTGGCGATACGCCTTCCAGGGTCAAGGTGCCAGGGTTGCGCCGAAGTTCCCACTTGCGGATGCCTTCGGTCATCAGCCCGGAGATCACGCCATCGGAGGTGATGCTCAGCGCCACGATGGTGCGGCTGTTGCCGTTGATCGTGCCGCGCATGAAGCGGGTGAGTGGCCGGGGCAGCACCCGTTCCTGGCGCCCGTCGCTGACCACCAGTCGAGCACCCGGTGCAAATACCTGGGCTTCGCGGAGCTCCAGGTTGACCACGCCAAGGCCGTCCACGTTCACGCCCTGCAGCACCACGTTGGCGCGCTGGTCGGTGTAGAGGCGCGTCAGCTGGATCGCGTCATTGGCCAGCACCGCGGTGCGGCTGGTCTGTGCCAGGGTGGCGGTGGCGGTCAAGCCGCACAGCAGCACCACCGAAAGCCAACGTGTGAATCTGTTCACGGCTGTCCCCTCGTCGTTCATGTTGGTTGAGCAACGGAGTGTCAGCAGCGCATGGGGCGCTGTAACCGGGCAGCAACAGTGTTGTCACACGTTGTTGCAGCTATGACGCTGGGTTGCAGATGGGTGGCGTGACTACGGGGTGTGGGCCACCCGCCCTCACGCTGGGCGCTGGCCCTGGTGGTAGTGCCCGTCGCCGCGGTGCAGCAGCTCGTCGCTGGGCAGTGCCGCGCCTGGGGCCAGTGCAGGCAGCGTGGCCACCGCGTCGTAGTGCGGCGCAAAGTCGATGCGGGCGAGCGCCAGCAGGTCGTCGAGGCTGTCCAGCACGAAGTAGGCCTGCTGAAAGTCGTCGATGCGATAGCGGGAACGCAGCACCCGCTGGAGGTCAAAGCGGATGCGGTGCGGCGAAGGGCTCTCCAGCGCAAAGCGTGTCTCGGTGGCCGACGACACGATGCCGGCGCCATAGATGCGCAGTTCGCCGGCCTCGCGCACCAGGCCAAACTCCACCGTGTGCCAGTACACCCGAGCCAGCTTGTCGAGCACGCCCAGCCGCAGCGCACGCAGGCCGCCTTCGCCGTAGGCCTGCATGTAGTCGGCCAGCGCCGGGTTCATCAGCATCGGCGCGTGGCCGAACACATCGTGGAAGACGTCGGGTTCTTCCAGGTAGTCCAGCTGCTCGGCGCGCCGAATGAAGTTGCCGGCCGGGAAGCGGCGGTGCGCCAGGTGCTGGAAAAAGACCTCGTCAGGCACCAGCCCAGGCACCGCGACGATCTGCCAGCCTGTGTGCCGCAGCAGCAGCTGGTTGAGCGCGTCGAAGTCGGGAATGCGCTCGGGTGCGATGGGCAGTGCCTGCAGGCCGTCAAGGAATGCGGTGCAGGCGCGCCCGGGCAGCAGCCGGGTCTGGCGCTCGTACAGGGTGCGCCAGACGGCGTGCTCCTCAGCGGTGTAGCGGCTCCAGCCCTGGTCGATGGTCCAGTCGGGGCGGGCGCCGGCCGGGGGATCGGCGGTGGCCGCGCCGGGCAACACGGGCAACACGGGCGCAGCCGGCGTCATGGCGTGCTGTCGTCAAAGGCCTTGTCGATGGTGTCGGCGAGGCGGAAATCGCGCTCGGTCAGGCCACCGGCGTCGTGCGTGGACAAGCGGATGTCCACCCGGTTGTAGACGTTGAACCATTCCGGGTGGTGGTCCATCTTCTCGGCGGCCAGGGCGATGCGGGCCATGAAGCCGAAGGCTGCGCCAAAGTCGGCAAAACGCAGGCTGCGGCGGATGCCCTTGCCGTCGGGTTCCAGCGTCCAGCCGGGGAAGCTCTGCAGCCGCTGGGTGATGTGGTCGTGGTCCAGTGGGGCCATGGTGTTCATGCCTCTGCCGACGCCAGGGCGCCCCGGCGAATCTGGTCGCGCTCCAGGCTTTCAAACAAGGCCTTGAAGTTGCCTTCGCCAAAGCCGTCCTCGCGCTTGCGCTGGATGAACTCGAAGAACACGGGCCCGAGCAGCGTCTGGCTGAAGATCTGCAGCAGTACGCGTTTGTCGCCGCCGCGGGTGCTGCCGTCCATCAGGATGCCGCGGGCCTTGAGTTCGCCCACGGGCTCGCCGTGCCCGGGCATGCGCTCTTCCAGCATCTCGTAGTAGACGTCGTTGGGTGCGGTCATCAGCGGAATGCCGGCCATCTGGAGCTTGTCCACGGTGGAGATGAGGTCGTCGCAGAGCAGCGCGATGTGCTGGATGCCCTCGCCGTTGAACTGCATCAGGAACTCCTCGATCTGCCCGCTGCCGCCCTTGCCGGATTCTTCGTTCAGGGGAATGCGGATCAGGCCGTCAGGGGCGGTCATGGCGCGGCTGGTGAGCCCGGTGTATTCGCCCTGGATGTCGAAGTAGCGGATCTCCCGGAAGTTGAACAGGCGCTCGTAGAACGCACCCCAGAAGGCCATGCGGCCGCGGTAGACGTTGTGGGTGAGGTGGTCCACACACTGCAGGCCGTGGCCCACCGGGTGGCGCGAGGCCGGGTCGGCAAAGGCGGGCAGGAATTCGAAGTCGATGTCGTAGATGCTGCGGCCATCTTCAAACCGGTCGATCAGGTAGAGCGGGGCGCCGCCGATGCCCTTGATGGCCGGCAGGCGCAGCTCCATCGGCCCGGTCGGGATCTCCACCGGCTGCGCGCCCAGTTCCAGCGCGCGGAAGTAGGCCTTGTGCGCGTCGCGCACCCGGAAGGCCAGGCCGCAGGCGCTGGGCCCGTGCTCGGCGGCAAAGTACGCCGCCAGGCTCTTGGGTTCGCGGTTGACGATGAAGTTGATGTCGCCCTGGCGGTACAGCAGCACATCCTTGCTGCGGTGGCGCGCCACCAGCGTGAAGCCCATGCACTCGAACAGTGGCTCCAGCACCTGGGGCGTGGGGGAGGCGAACTCCACAAATTCAAAGCCCATCAGGCCCATGGGGTTCTCGAAGAGGTCTGCCATTGCATCGGCTCCAGGCACGCGGTGAGATGGCCATGATTGTGCGCAGACCCGCGCGCAATGAGTTCTCGTGAGGCTTGCTCGGTTACGATGGAAGGCACAACAGAATTGCACTTTTCTTCTTAAAGGTAGATGAATGTTGTACGAAGCCGCCATCGACGCGACGGATCGCCGCATCCTCCAGCACCTGCAGCGCCATGGCCGCGCCAGCAACCTGGAATTGGCCGAGGCGGCGCACCTGTCGCCGGCGCAGTGCAGCCGCCGCCACCGTCGGCTGGAAGAGCTGGGGCTGGTCAAGGCCTACGAGGCGCGGCTGGACAGCGCGTCGCTCGGCTTGTCGGTGACGGCCTTTGTGCACGTCACGATGGAGCGCGGCCACATGCGAGAGATCCAGCGTTTCCGCGGTTTTGTGCAGAGCCTGCCGCAGGTGCAGGAGTGTTATGCCGTGACGGGCGATTTCGACTACGTGCTGAAGGTGGTCGCGCGGGACCTGAAGGCCCTGTCGGATTTCCTGCTGGCCACGCTGATGCAGTTGCCCGGCGTGAATGCGGTGCGCTCCAGCGTGTGCCTGGACGAGATCAAGTGCACCAGCGCCTTGCCCCTGGAAGCCTGAGCGACGGGCCTCGTCCCAGGCCCTATCCGCGGGGCGGCACTCTTCACCTGCGGGATGTGCCAGCCAGTGGGGGTGCACACCCGCGGATAATCGACGCAGCTTTGCTGCACCCACGCCCATGATCATTGTTGACACCCGTCTCGCGCAGCGCGAGGCCGACAACCGTCCCATCCAGGCCGCCGTCATTGGCGCGGGTGAGATGGCCAAAGGCATCATCAACCAGCTGACCCGCTACACACCCGGCGTGCGGGTGGCGGTCATCTACAACCGCTCGGAAAAGGGCATGCTGGACGCCTGCCAGGTGGCCGGCATCAGCGAGTATCGGCGTGTGGACACCGTGGCCCAGCTCCACGCAGCGATGCGCGACCGGGTGACGGCGCTCACGCAGAACATCGACATCCTGTTCGAGACCGGCCCGCTGGATGTGCTGATCGAAGCCACCGGCACGCTCGAATTTGGCGCGCGCACGGTGCTCAAGGCCATCGAATTTGGCAAGCATGTGCTGAGCTTCAACACCGAGCTCGACGCCACCATCGGCTCGCTGGTGGCGCACCGCGCGCGGCAGGCTGGCGTCAAGTACAGCGTCGCCGAAGGTGACCAGCCCGGCTGCACGCTCAACTTGCTGCGCGAGGTCAAGATGCGGGGCTTCAACCCGCTGGTGGCCATCAACATCAAGGGCATGCTGGATCAATACCGCACGCCCGAAACCCAGGCCGGGTTTGCCAAGAGCTGGGGCATGAACCCCTACATGGCCACCAACTTCGCCGACGGCACCAAGGTCAACCTGGAGCAGGCGGCCATTGCCAACTGCTGGGGCTTCCGCGTCAACCAGCGCGGTATGAACCACTTTGATGCCCCGGGCCAGCATGTGGACGCCCTGACGTCCCTCTACGACCTGGAAGACCTGCAGGCCAACGGCGGCGTGGTGGACTACATCGTCGGTGCCTTGCCCTCACCCGGTGTCTGTGTCTACGCCACCTGCTCAGACCCCTTCACCGCCAAGTACCTGAAGTACGGCAAGCTGGGCGACGGCAAGCTCTACAGCTTCTACATTCCCTACCACCTGCTGTTCTTCGAAATCGGCAGCAGCGTGGCCCGTCTGGTGGACTTCGACGACATCATCATCGCGGCGCCGGGCGGCCCGAGAGTCGAAGTGGCGGCCATCGCGAAGACAGCCTTGACGGCTGGCGACGCGCTGGACGGCCTGGGGGGCTTCAAGGCCTACGGCGAGTGCGAAAACACGCCCACGTTGGTGCAGGAAGACCTGCTGCCCATCGGCCTGG
The DNA here is from genome assembly GCA_021298085.1 of Rubrivivax sp. Classification (GTDB taxonomy): domain Bacteria; phylum Pseudomonadota; class Gammaproteobacteria; order Burkholderiales; family Burkholderiaceae_C; genus Rubrivivax. The sequence goes on along the minus strand of JAJTDE010000134.1, from coordinate 7,397 downwards.
CCGATGGCTGCACCGTGTTGCACGACATCCCGAAGGACCAGGCCATCCGCTTTGCCGACGTGCGTTTCAACGACAGCTATTTGCTGGACTTGTACCGCGAGCAGCGCCGGCTGTTCCCCTGACGGGGAGCCTCAGCGGCCGCCGAGGGCCGCACCAAAAGACAAAGGCCGACATCGCGAGATGTCGGCCTTTTTTGCAGGGTGGGCGCCGGGCAGGGCCTGGCGCCGATGCCGTTTCAGCGGAAATCCGGCCAGGCCACGTCCTTGTCGGACACCGTCACGCCCTCGGTGATGGGCCACTGGATGCCCAGGCCCGGGTCGTTCCAGCGCAGGCCCTTCTCGGCACCGGGCGCGTAGAAGGCCGAGACAAAGTAGATCACCTCGCTGTCGTCAGCCAGCGTCTGGTAGGCGTGGGCAAAGCCCTGGGGCACCAGCAGCGCACGTTGGTTCTCGGCGCTGAGCTCCGTGCCAAACCACTGGCCGCGCGTGGGTGAACCGTCTCGGACGTCCACGATCACGTCAAACACGGCGCCGCGCACGCAGCGGATGAACTTGGCCTCTTCGTGCGGTGCCAGCTGGTAGTGCAGGCCGCGCACCGTGCCCCGCTTGCGCGAGCCCGACATGTTGGCCTGCACCGGCTGGAAATCGACGCCCACGGCCGCAAACTCGTTGCGGCACCAGGCGCGGGCGAAGTAGCCGCGGTCGTCGCCGATGCGTTTCAGGTCGGCGATGAACGCGCCCTTCAGCGGGGTCTCGGTGAGGATCACGGCTCAGGCCACCTGAAGGCCGATGCCTTCGTAGTGTTCAAAGTCGGCCTTGTCCAGCATGCGGCGGCCATCCACCATCAGCGGCGATTGGCCGATCTGCTTCAGCAGCGCGGGTACGCCCTTGAACTCTGGCCAGCGTGTCAGCAGCACCACGGCGTCGACGTCGGTGAGCGTGTCTTCCAGGCTGTCGGTGTAGGTGATGTGCTGGTCGCCAAAGAGGTGCCGTGCCTCGGTCTTGGCGATCGGGTCGTAGGCTTTCATCGTCGTGCCCAGTGCCTGCAGCGCCTGCACGATGGGGATGGACGGCGATTCGCGCATGTCGTCGGTGCCAGGCTTGAAGGCCAGGCCCAGGATGCCGATGCGGGCCTGGCCGAGATCGGGCAGCCGGCGCTTCAGGATGTCCATCACCTGCTGCGGCTGGCGCTCGTTGATGGCAATCACCGAATCGAGCAGCTGCATGGGCTGGCCGCGGTCCTGGCCGTGCACGATCAGCGCCTTCACGTCCTTCGGGAAGCAGCTGCCGCCGAAGCCGCAACCGGCTTCCAGGTAGGTGGTGAAGACGGGCACCACACGCTGGCCGTTGTCGAGGATCGGGGTCAGGCGCTTGTCCAGGTGCACACCCTTCATCACGTCGACGACGTCGATGCCGCCGAGGACCGAGCACAGGTTGCCGATCTCGTTGCTGAAGGAGATCATCGTGGCCAGCAGCGAGTTGGCCGTGTACTTGATCATCTCCGCCGTCTTCGGGCTGGTCTTGATCTTGTCGACGTTGGGGAAGACCTCGTAGAGCAGCGCCATCGTGTCCTGCGTGCGTGCGTCGATGCCGCCCAGGACGATGCGGTCGGGGAACATGAAGTCCTCCACCGCTTCACCTTCGCGCAGAAACTCGGGGTTCATGCCCACGCCAAAGTCCTTGCCGGCCTTCTTGCCCGAGGCTTGCTCGAGGATGGGCAGCACCACGTCGTCGGTGGTGCCGGGCACCACGGTGCTCTTGACCACCACCACGTGGTAGCTGTCCTTGTCGCGGATGACTTCGCCGATCTGCCGCGCCACTTCGCGGATGTACTTCAGGTCGATGGCGCTGCCGTCAAACGGGGTGCCCACGGCGATCAGCGAGAGGTCTGAATTCAGCACCGCGGTGCGCAGGTCGGTCGTGGCAAACAGATGGGTCCCGCTGTTTTTCTTCAGCAGGACTTCGAGGCCCTTTTCATAGATCGGTGGAATGGCCTGGTTGATCTTGTCGACCTTGGCGGGGTCGATGTCCACACAGGTGACGGTGTGGCCGGTCTCGGCCAGACACACCCCGGAAACCAGGCCCACATAGCCTGTGCCTACAACTGAAACTCTCATCACGCATCCACCGCTAGTTGATTGCCCTGGTACCACAGCATGGCCCGCTTCATGCCTTCATCCAGCGTGATCTGCGGGTTGTAGCCCAACTCCGTCCGCGCCTTGGTGATGATTGGGCAGCGGCGGTTGGGGTTGTCGACGAGGTAGTCCTTGTCGCTGCTCTGCTGGGTGACCACCTTGCCGGTATAACCAAACAGTTCAGACGACAGGCGCGTCACCGTCTCAGCCACGAACTTCATCGAGACCTCGGGCCCTTCGACGCCGATGTTGTAGGCCTCGCCGGCGCGGCCGCGCACCATGATCTTGTAGTACCCGACGATGGCGTCAGCGATGTAGCAGAAGGTGCGGGTGGGTGAGCCGTCGGACAGCATCACGATGTCTTCACCGGCAAACACGTTGCGGGCGAAATCCGGCAGCACGCGGCGGTCGGTGATCTTGAGGCCAGGGCCATAGTTATTGAACGGGCGGGCCATCTTCACCGGCACGCCATGCTGGGCGGCGAAGTTGACGCACAGGGTCTCGCCATAGCGCTTGGACTCGTCATAGCAGGCGCGCGGGCCGGTGCAGCTGACGTTGCCGCGGTAGGTTTCCGGTGTGGGAATGTGTTCAGGGGTCGGGTCGCCGTAGATCTCGCTGGTGGAATAGAACAGCATGCCTTCCACGGGCTGGCCCTTGGCCTTCTGCGCCAGGCAGTAGTCCAGCAGCAGGCGCAGGCCGTTGACGTTGGCGTCCATCGTCTCGATGGGGTACTTGCGGTAGAACGTGGGCGAGGCGATGGAGGCGGCGTGGATGATCCAGTCGAAGCCCGCCTCGTCGGCCGGCATCGGGTTGACCACGTCGTGCTTGCGCAGTGTGAGGTTCGGGTTGCCGGTAAGGTCCGTCAGCCAGGTGGGCACACCCCGGATGTAGTTGTCGAACACCGTCAGGTGGATGGGCTTGGCGGCGGGGTTGCGTGTGTTCCAGCGCAGCACCGACTGCACCAGGTAGTAGCCGAGGAAGCCACCCCCGCCGATGATCAGCAGGCGCTTGCCGCTGAGTTGCGGAAACTCTTCAGCGAGGTTCTCGCAGATGTAGTCCAGGTCGGTCGAGACGACGTCGGATGCGTTGTTCATTCGCGCTTTCAGGTAGATCAGGGGAGACAGGGGATTCGGGGGGTGCCGTCAGGTCAGGCTTGCCAGACTTTCCAGGGCGCCTTGCCGGCCTGCCAGAGTTCTTCGAGGACCTGCTTGTCACGCAGCGAATCCATGGGCTGCCAGAAGCCGTGGTGCCGGAAGGCAGACAGCTGGCCGCTTTCGGCGATGCGCTCCAGGGGTTCCTTCTCCCAGCTGGTGGCGTCGCCGTCGATGAAGTCGATGGCCTTGGGGTTCACCACGAAGAAGCCACCGTTGACCCAGGCGCCTTCGCGGTCCTGCTTTTCCTTGAAGGAGCCCACCACGTTCTGGTCGTTGTGCAGCGCCAGGGCGCCAAAGCGGCCGGGCGGCTTCACGGCGGTGAGCGTGACCATGGCCTTCTGTTCGCGGTGGAACTGGATCAGGCGCGTGATGTCGACATCGCCCACCCCGTCACCGTAGGTGAAGCAGAAGTCCTCGTCGCCCAGGTACTCGCGCACCCGCTTCAGGCGGCCGCCGGTCATGGTGTTCTCGCCGGTGTCCACCAGCGTCACCTTCCAGGGCTCGGCACGGCGGGCGGTGTACTGGGTGACGTTGTTGCGGAAATCGATGGTCAGGTCGGAGGTGTGCAGGGCGTAGTTGGCAAAGTACTCCTTGATCACGTAGCCCTTGTAGCCGCAGCAGACGATGACTTCGTCAACGCCGTGGGCGAGGTAGGTCTTCATGATGTGCCACAGGATCGGGCGTCCGCCGATCTCGACCATCGGCTTGGGGCGCACACCGGTTTCTTCGGCCAGGCGAGTGCCCAGGCCACCTGCGAGCAAGACTACCTTCATGGATGGGGTTCTCCGGCGGGGCGATGGGCATGCGGGTGCCTGCCCCCAATGGGTGATTGAACTGCGGGTTATCCCGCTGTTTCAGCCCTGAATTCTAGGTAGTCCCTGCCGTTGGGTTCCCCCCAACGGACGTGGCTTCAGACACGAGACTAGGGGTTGACCCCCTGGGTCCGGCGGCGGCGTGATGCTTGGCGGCCCGGGGTGACAGCGCATTCGGAAAGTACAGGGCCGTGAGGCTGCGGCTGTGCACGGGCGAGAAGCGGCGGGTGTCCAGACGCTGGTCGCCCTCGGCAAAACGCCGCCATTCGCGTTCCCAGTGGATGTGGTCGCAGACCTCCAGCAGGCCCATGGTCTCGCGGTCGCCCACCAGCACGCCCTGCACACGCAGGCCCAGCTGTTGCCGGGCGTCGTCCAGCAGGTCCAGTGTCTGGGGCACGCAGCCGAACTCGCCGTCGCTGACGATGAGGATGTCGGCGTCGCGCCAACGCTGGCCATGCACGGTGGCCACGGCCCGCTCGATGGGTGTCTGGATGTCGGTGCCGCCGTCGAAGGATTGGCCCATCAGGGTCATCAAGGTCTGCAGGCCCTGTTCGCCCGATTGGAGATCGGTTTCCAGCAGCTCACCGGGGCCGCCAAAGGCGATCAGCCGGCAGGCGCGCTGTTCGGCATGGGCGGTCTGCAGCGCGGCGATCACCACCGCCTTGGCAATCCGCTCCGGGGCGCCCTGCATCGAGCCGGAGGTGTCCAGGCACAGGATGATGGGGCCCCGTTCGCGGGCTTCGCGCGTGGTGCTGGCGGCCTGGGGCCGGGCGGGGCTGTGGCGGTCCGGGCGCCAATCGGTGAGCTGGGCCTCGGTCTGCCAGGCCAGCAGGCGGCGTTCGGCATAGCGGGCGCGCCACAGGCGGCGCAGCACGGGGTGGCGCAGCATCACGGCTTCGCCGGGCAGCATCTGGGCCAGCGCATTGCTCAGGGTGATGCCGGTGATGTCGCCCGGAACCCCGAGCAGCACCGTGTGCATCGCGCGCAGCGGGACGCGCTGCGCGGCGTCAGGCTGCGGTATCTGGGCGGCGGCGGGCGCCGCATGGGGGCTGCGCTGGGCGCGGCCCAGCTCGCGGATCAGGCGGTGCAGCGCCGGCAACTCGGCCAGCGCCTGTGCCGCACGCTGGGCCTCGGCCCAGGGCCGTGAACGCAGATGGCCGCGCAGGCTGTCCCAGCTGAGCTGCGCAAAGTCGCCCAGCCCGAGCAGCAGCTGCAGCTCCGGCTCAACACCGGCCGTTTCGCGTCGCCACGCCGCGCGGAACGAGTCGGCCATGGTGTCGATCGCCTCGGCCTGTGTCTCGCTGGCAGGCCGGTCGATCAGGCTGTCCAGGTGCCACAACACGCTGCGCAGCACCTGCTCGGCCAGGGCCGGCACCTGGTGGCAGAGGGCGGGCAGGCCCAGGTCAGCACACAGCGTGCGCAGCGCAGCGCTGGCCGCGGCCTGGCCAAAGTGCAGGGTGGGGCAGGGGAGCTTCCCGTGCTGAAGGCGGCCGGCACGTCGCCCGTGGCCGCGACGGCCGACCACAGCCACAGGCCGCGCGGCAGGGCCTGCAGCCGGTCGTAGGGCGCGTCGTCGGCCGTCATGCTCAGGCTCGGGTGCGTGTTTCCGTGGGCGTTTGCGCTGGCGATTGCCAGGCCACGGCCGGGGCGGGGGCGGCCTGGCTGTTGGCGTCCACCGGCAGGGCGGCGAAGCCCGCGCCCAATGCCTGGGCCTGCTGCACCAAGGTGTCCAGGGCGGTGCCGTTGCGCTGCGGCCCTCCAGCTGGGCGGACAGCACCAGGCAGGCGGCGTGGGCGGCCTGCTGTCGTGCCGACAGGTGCTGCTGCAGCGCGCGCAACTCGGCCAGCCGGGCGTCGATGTGCAGGCGGCTGAAGTGGCGGCGGTTGCGCTGTTCCTGGCGGGCCGAGTGCAGCCGCAGTGGTTCGCTGTTCGAGCCCGACTGGGGATCGGCGCCCTGGGCGGCGGCGTCAGCGCCGGTGTCCAGGCCGCGCGCCAGCGAGGCCTTGCCGGCGGCATCGTCGGTGCCAGCACGGGGTTCGGCCGGCAGGCTGGACTCGATGTCGAGCTGGGCCTCGAAGGCCTGCACCGCACGTTCGAAGCCGCGCAAGTCCCACGGGCGGATGCCCAGCAGGTTCACCTCGACCCATTCCCGCACGGCCGCCTGCAGCTCGGGCAGTGGGCTGGTCACGTGGGGGGCGAGCCAGAGGTCGATCATGTCCACCTGCTGGCGACCTTCCGCCGCCGCGGCCACCCGCATCACGCCCAGCCACTGGCGCCAGCGGCGGTCTGACAGCGGAATGTGCTGGCTGGCCAACCAGCGTCTCAGGCTGACCAGCCCGGCCGCCGCGTCATCGCCGAGCGCCACCTGCTGGCTGGCCTGCAGCAGCGCATGACGGTCGGATGCCGACAAGGGTGCCACCGTGGCCGCTGCGTCCCGCGCGTCCGGCGGCAGGGCCAGCAGCTGCACGAAGTTCTCGTCACTCACCGGCTGAACCAGCACCTGCAGCAGGAAGCGGTCGTGGAAGGCGGCCAGGCTGCTGTCGTCAGGCGCTTCGTTGCTGGCACCCACCAGGCTGATCAGCGGAACGGCGAGCCGTTGCTGGCCATTGTCGAAGCGCCGTTCATTGAGCACACCCAGCAGCGTATTCAGGATGGCGGAGTGGGCCTTGAAGACTTCGTCGAGGAAGGCGATACCCGCGCTGGGCAGGAAGCCGTCCACCAGGCGCTCGTAGCGGTCGTCCTCCAGGGCCTTCAGCGACAAGGGGCCGAACAGTTCTTCCGGTGTGGTGAAGCGGGTCAGCAAGCGCTCGAAGTAGTGGGTGTCGGCAAAGCAGCGCTGCAGGCGGCGTGCGAGTTCGCTCTTGGCCGTGCCGGGGGGGCCGATCAGCAGCGTGTGTTCACCGGCCAGGGCGCCCAGCAGCAGCAGACTGGCGGCGGTGTCGCGCTCCAGCAGGCCCTGCTGGAGGCTGCTCAGGTGGGCGCGCAGGCGGTGGTGCAGGTTCATGGGCATGTCCGTAGTTTGCACGGGGTCCCGCCGCCGGCTCAACCAGGCCGCAAAGGCTTAAGAAGAAACACTTTGCGCCGCTTTGGTGACGAATACCCGGGTCAACCCTAGGTATTTATGCAGCGAGATGCATAGGAAGATGCGGTGTGCACGGACAAGCATCAGACCATGCATCTGTTCCCGTCACTCAGGGTTTTGCAAAACACTCCACGCCCGGAAAGGCCGCCATGCAAAAGACGCTTCACATCAACCCGGACAAGTGCACCGGTTGTCTCCAGTGCGAGATGGCTTGC
>JAJTDE010000024.1 GCA_021298085.1 Rubrivivax sp. | reverse complement strand
TGCGGCGCGACTACAGCGTGCTTCGCCTCATCCTGGAGCAGGGCGGCCAGAGCTACCTGTGCTGCGTCTGGCAAGACCGCGGTGTCGAGCGGCTGAGGGAGGCCCAGCTGCGCAGTGCGCTGGAACAGCTGGAAACCGAACAGCGTGCCAACGAGGCCCTGCGCCGCGAGATCAAGGACCAAGGCTTGCGTGATGGCCACGCGGGCCTGTACACCCGGGCGCACTTCGACGATCAGCTGCGTCGCGAGATTGACCTGTCGGTCAGGGAACACCGCGAGTTTTCACTGGTGCTGGTTGACATCGACCCGTGGAGCGAGGCGGTCAGGCAGGGGGGGGCGGAAGCCCAGGTGCGGGTGGTGAAGTCGCTGGCCCAGCTGCTGCGAACCAACACGCGCGCCATGGATGCGTCATGCCACCTCGACGGCAGCCGGTTTGCGGTGCTGCTGTCGGGCGTCGGCCTGGCCACGGCGCATGGCCGAATGGAGCAGTTTCGCCGCCAGTGCGCGACGCAGATCGTGATGCACGAAACGCGCGAACTGCACTTCTCGGTGTCGATCGGGGTGGCCAGCTTCCCGCACACCGCCCACACCCGCGAGCAGCTGCTCACCGCCAGCGAACACGCGGTGGCCCAGGCGCGCCTGAAGGGCAACTACGTCAGCCTGGCCAGCATTCGCCTCGACGAGAACTGAGCGTGCGCGCAGTCCCGCGCTGGTGCCCGGGCGCTGCCGATCGTGTCAGGCCAGCAGCGCCTGGACAGCCCGCCACTCGGCGTCAGTCACCGGTGTGATCGACAGCCGATTGCCCCGCTGCAGGACGCGCATGGTCTGCAGCGTTGGGGATCTGCGCATCTCATCCAGGCTGAGCAGCCGGGTCTTGCGCACCAGGCGAACATCCACCAGCATCCATCGTGGCACCTGCGGGCTGGACTTCGCGTCGAAGTAGGGGCTGGACGGGTCGAACTGCGTCGGGTCGGGCTTGGGCAGGCTGCAGACCTCGGCCAGGCCGGCAATGCCAGGCTGCGCACACGACGAGTGGTAGAACAGCACGCCATCGCCGATGCGCATGGTGTCGCGCATGAAATTGCGAGCTTGGTAGTTGCGAACGCCCGTCCAGGGCAGGGTGGCGCCGGGTGTGGCCGCGAGGTGGTCGATCGAGGCCTCGTCGGGCTCGCTCTTCATCAGCCAGAAGCCAGGGCTTGCCAAGGTGAGCGCCTTCATGGGGCGTGAAGGTGTCCGCCGCGCCCCACAGGCCGAGTTCCTGAACCCTCAGCGAAGATCCAGGTGGGCGAGGTCAGCATGGCTTCGGGTTCATCTGACGCGAGATGATCACACCTGCCGGGCGATGTTCCAAGCCCTTGCTCAATGAGCATCGGTTCAGGGAAATATAGACCTGCAAGACGCAGCGGACGAGACCATTCTAGGCAGCTCTGCGCGGCTTTCGGGACATTAAGTGCGCCGAAGTGTGAGGCCTTTTTCAGGGCACCGCTGAAGGCCGCCGGGACGCAGCCTCGAGGTCTGATCTGCTCAGAGCAGGTGGCCATCGGCACCCAGCGCGGCGTCGAGCTGGCGCACCAGCCCGTCGACCTCGATGTCGCTGAGGGCGGGGGGTGCATCGCGGTGTGCGGGTGCCGTGCCGGTGGCCGGGGTGTCGGCAGCGGGGTCGGACTTCTGGGCCAGTCGGTAGGCGAGGTTCAGCGCTGCCAGCACGGCGATGCGCTCACGGGCCTTGATCTTGCCGCCATCGCGGATGCCGCTCATTTCCCGGTCAACCGTTTCGGCGGCTGCCTTGAGCATGGCTTCGCCGCCTTCCTCGCAGCCGAGGATGTAGCCCTGGCCGAGTATCGTGAATTCCATCTGTTTCATGGCGACTCCGGGCTCGGATCGGCGCTGTCACGGGGCAGGCGCTCGATCAGGCTGTCCATGCGGGCCCTGGCCGCGGCCAGGCGGGAACGCAGTGCGTCGCGCTCGGCGGTCAGCATGGCAATCTCGTCGGTGAGCAAGCTGTTGGTGCGCTTGAGTTCTTCGTGCCGGAGCAGCAGGCGCTCGATGCGTTCGGCCAGATCGCGAAGGTCGTGCATGGCGTGGTCAGGCTGACCCGGAATGGTGGAGCGCCATTGTAGGAGCGCTGTCACACCAGCGGCTCACGCTGCAGGCCTCACAGGCGGGCTTGCGGGCTTGGCAGACATAGCGGCCATGGAGGATGAGCCAGTGGTGGGCGTGCTGACGGTAGGCGGCGGGCACGCGTGCCAGCAGCCCCTGCTCAACCGCCCAGGTGTCCTTGCCGGGCGCGAGGCCCGTGCGGTTGGAGACCCTGAAGATGTGCGTGTCGACGGCCATGGTTTCTTCGCCGAAGGCACAGTTGAGCACCACGTTGGCTGTCTTGCGGCCGACACCGGGCAGGCGCTCCAGGGCTTCGCGTTGAGCAGGCACACGGCCACCGTGTTCCTCGACCAGGATGCGGCAGGTCTCGTGCAGGTGCCGCGCCTTGCTGCGGTACAGCCCGATGCGCTGGATGTGCTGCTCGATGCCGGCCACGCCCAGGGCCAGCATGCGCTGGGGGGTGGGTGCGGCCACAAACAGGGCTCGGGTGGCCTTGTTGACAGAGACGTCGGTGGCCTGAGCGGACAGCAACACCGCCGCGAGCAGCTCGAAGACGCTGCTGTAGGCCAGCTCGGTGACCGGGTGCGGGTTGGCTGCCCGCAGCGTGCTGAAGAATGCCTCGACCGACGGGTCGTCCATCAGGGTGCCTCGTCGGGTGCGCGGGTGGCAGGGTCGGGCTGCGATGGCGTGGCCCTGGCTGGGCTGGCGCCTTGACGGCTGGCCTGGGCGCGCGCCATCGCGGCTTCGACCAACGCCTTCTTGCGCGCCAGCATGACGGGGTCCGTCAGGTGGGACGCAGCCGCCAGGTCGGCCAGCTTCTCGCGGGCGCGGTTGGCCAGCCGTTCGTCGTTCTCCTGGCGCACCCGCGTCAGCCGGGCGTTGCGGAAGTGGTAGGCCTCGCGGGCGCGGCCGGCCTGTTCGGGGCTCCAGGCCTGCCAGCCGGTGGCGCTGCCGCTGGCATTGACCAGGCTGATGCAATCGACTGGACAGGCGGGGATGCACAGCTCGCAGCCGGTGCAATCGGCGTCGATCACCGTGTGCATCTGCTTGGAAGCGCCCACGATGCAGTCCACCGGGCAGGCCTTGATGCACAGCGTGCAGCCGATGCACCAGGCTTCGTCGATGACCGCCAGCTGGCGCGGCCCTTCCACGCCATGCGCCGGGTTCAGCGGCAGTGCCGGGCGCCGGGTGATCTGCGCCAGGCGCCTGATGCCTTCCTCGCCACCGGGAGGGCACTGGTTGATGTCGGCCGCGCCCTCGGCCATGGCCTGGGCATAACTGCCGCAATCAGGGTAGCCGCAGCGTGTGCACTGCGTCTGCGGCAGTACCGCGTCCAGCTGGGAGGCCGTGGTCACGGGGCGGTGTGGCCGCAGGGCACGGGGCTGGTCAGCGCGGGCTCAGGCGCTGCGCAGGCGGCGTCCCTTGCCGCTGCTGGCCGCTGCGTCGGCGTTGTAGGTGGTGATGAATGAACGCACCCGCGGATAGACCAGTTCGCGCCAGCGTCGCCCGCTGAAGATGCCGTAGTGGCCGGCGCCCTCGACGTCATAGTGGTGCTGGCGTTCGCTCGGAACGCCGGTGCACAGGCTGTGTGCAGCCCGAGTCTGGCCGGCGCCTGAGATGTCGTCGAGTTCACCTTCGACGGTGAGCAGGGCGCTGGTGCGGATGTCCTGCGGACGCACCTGCTCGCCAGCCACCTCCCAGGTGCCGTTGACCAGCGCGAAGTCCTGAAAGACGGTCTTGATGGTGTCTAGGTAGTACTCGGCCGGCATGTCGAGCACGGCGTTGTACTCGTCGTAGAACTGGCGATGAGACTCGGCACTGTCTTCATCACCGCGCACAAGATCCAGGAAATAGTCGTAGTGCGACGTGAGGTGGCGGTCGGGGTTCATCGCCACAAAGCCGGTGTGCTGCAGAAAACCGGGGTACACACGCCGGCCCGCGCCCGGGTAATTCGGGGGTACGCGGTAGATCACGTTGTTCTCGAACCAGTTGTGGCTCTTGTTCATCGCGAGGTTGTTCACGGCTGTTGGCGACTTCCGGGCGTCGATGGGGCCACCCATCATCGTCAGCGAACGCGGGGTGAATTCCCCGCCGCTGGCCAGCAAGGACACGGCCGCCAGCACCGGAACCGTGGGCTGGCACACCGAGATCACGTGCACGCTGGGGCCGATGTGGCGGATGAACTCCTGCACGTAATGGACGTAGTCGTCCAGGTGGAAGGCGCCATCGGACAGCGGCACCATGCGCGCGTCGGTCCAGTCGGTGATGTAGACCTTGTGGTCCTGCAGCAGGCTGCGCACGGTGTCGCGCAGCAAGGTGGAGTGGTGGCCTGACAAGGGCGCCACCACCAGCACCGTGGGCTGCGTCTTCATCTTCTCAAGGGCCTGTGTCTGGTCGGTGAAGCGCTTGAAGCGCAGCAGCCGGCAGAACGGCTTGGTGATGGCCACCTGCTCCTGCACGGCCACTTCAACACCATCGACCAGCGCGGAGGTGATGCCAAATGGCGGCTTTTCGTACTCCTTGGCCAGGCGGTGCATCAGGTCGAGGCTGGCCGACACACGCTGCGCCATGGGCGTGTGGGTGAAGGGCGACAGTGGGTGGCTGTAGAGCTTGGCAGCGGCGCTGGCGAATTCCGAGAACGGCGCCATCAGCGCCCGCTGTGATTCATACATCTGATAAAGCATGGTGCATTCCCTCGACCATCGCGCAGTTGAAAACCCGGAGCTGAAATCCAGCTGACGCGGGGATCAGTCCTGCATCACGGCCACGATAGCTGGAATCACCGAGCGTAGGTTCTTTGTATTCAGGGCAGCCACGCAAATGCGGCCTGAATCGACGCCGTATACCGCGAATTCGTTGCGCAAACGTTGCATCTGCTGTGCTGTCAGGCCTGAGTAACTGAACATGCCGCGTTGCTGGGTGATGTAGGCGAGGTCGCCGGGCGCACCGGCGGCCTTCAGCCCTTCCGCCAGCGCGCTGCGCATGGCGCGGATGCGCAGGCGCATGCCAGCCAGCTCGTCTTCCCATTGCTGGCGCAGCGCAGGTGTGTTCAGCACCATGGCCACCACTTGGGCACCATGGGTTGGAGGGTTGGAGTAGTTGGTGCGGACCATGATCTTCAGCTGCGACAGGACACGGGCGGTTTCCTCGCGGTTGTCGCAGACCACACTCATCGCGCCCACACGCTCGCCGTACAGCGAGAAACTCTTGGAGAACGACGTCGCCACAAAAAACGCCATGCCTGCCGCCACAAACTGCTGAACCACCGCGCCATCTTCGGCCAGGCCATCGCCAAAGCCCTGATAGGCCATGTCCAGGAAAGGGATGAGCCCACGGGCCTTCACGACACGAACCACCTCGTCCCACTGGGCGGTGGTGAGGTCAGCGCCCGTCGGGTTGTGGCAGCAGGCGTGCAGCACGGCGATGGTGCCGGCAGGTGCGGCTTCCAGCGCGGCCAGCATGGCGTCAAAGCGCACGCCGCGGGTGGACGGGTCATAGTAGGGGTAGGTGCCGACCTCGAACCCGGCCTGGGTGAACAGAGCGCGGTGGTTTTCCCAGCTCGGGTCGCTGATCAGCACGGTGGCGTCAGGCCGCAGGCGCTTGAGAAAATCGGCGCCGACCTTGAGCCCGCCCGTACCGCCCAGGGCCTGCACGGTGGCCACCCGGCCTTCAGCGAGGATGGCGCTGCCTTCGCCAAACACCAGGTTCTGAACAGCCTTGTCATACGCGGCGATGCCGTCGATGGGCAGGTAACCGCGTGGCTTGGCCGACGCCACCAGTTGCCGTTCGGCCTCGGCCACGCAGGCCAGCAGCGGCAGCTTGCCGTTTTCGTCGAAATAGACGCCCACGCCCAGGTTGACCTTGTTGTCGCGGGTGTCGGCGGCAAACTGTTCGTTCAGGCCCAGGATGGGGTCGCGGGGCGCCATGGCCACGGCGGCAAAGACTGACATGGGTATTCCTGTGGATGAAGCTGCGCGCATGGGGCAGCCTGCGTTACTCTGGAGGGTCGTGTGTATTCTAGGAGCCCGTTCCATGACCGAGCTGACGGCAACCAGCCCTGCCACCGAGGCGGAACCCAGCCCGCTGGAAGGTCAATTTGTCAGCTTTGACGGTTCGCCCTTCCAGCTGTACCAGCCTTACCCCCCAGCGGGGGATCAACCCGCAGCCATCGATCAGCTGGTCGAGGGGTTGGAAGAAGGCTTGGCCTACCAGACCTTGTTGGGGGTCACCGGCTCCGGCAAGACCTTCACCATGGCCAACGTGATCGCGCGGGCAGGGCGCCCGGCCATCGTGTTTGCGCCGAATAAGACGCTGGCGGCCCAGCTGTACAGCGAGTTCCGCGAGTTCTTCCCCAGGAACGCCGTCGAGTACTTCGTCAGCTACTACGACTACTACCAGCCCGAGGCCTACGTGCCCCAGCGGGACCTGTTCATCGAGAAGGACAGTTCCATCAACGAGCACATCGAGCAGATGCGGCTCAGCGCCACCAAGAGCCTGCTGGAGCGCCGCGATGTGGTGATCGTGGCCAGCGTCAGCGCGATCTACGGCATTGGCAACCCGGCCGACTACCACCAGATGGTGATGACCGTCCGTGTGGGCGACCGCGCCGGTCAGCGCGACGTCATTGCGCACCTGATCCGCATGCAGTACACCCGCAACGAGACCGACTTCTCCCGCGGTTCGTTCCGCGTGCGCGGCGACACGATCGACATCTTCCCGGCTGAACACAGCGAGCTGGCGATCAGGATCGAGCTGTTTGACGACGAGATCGAATCACTTCAGCTGTTTGACCCGCTGACGGGCAGGATCCGCCAGAAGATCCCGCGCTTCACGGTCTACCCCAGCAGCCATTACGTGACGCCGCGCGAGCGGGTGCTCAGCGCCGTGGAATCGATCAAGACCGAGCTGCGCGAGCGCCTGGACGAACTGGTCAAGGCGGGCAAGCTGGTGGAGGCCCAGCGGCTGGAGCAGCGCACCCGCTTTGATCTGGAGATGCTCAATGAAGTCGGGCACTGCAAGGGCATCGAGAACTACACCCGACACCTCTCCGGCGCCAAGCCGGGAGACCCTCCGCCCACGCTGGTGGACTACCTCGCGCGCGACGCCATCATGTTCCTGGATGAGAGCCACGTGCTGGTGGGGCAGCTGGGCGGCATGTACAACGGCGACCGGGCCCGCAAGACCACGCTGGTGGAGTACGGTTTCCGCCTGCCGAGTGCCCTGGACAACCGCCCACTGAAGTTTGCCGAGTTTGAAGGCAAGCTGCGCCAGACGGTGTTTGTCTCGGCCACGCCGGCCGACTACGAGAAGACCCACGCCGGTCAGGTCGTGGAGCAGGTGGTTCGCCCCACCGGGCTGGTGGACCCGATCGTCGAGGTGCGGCCGGCTGCGCATCAGGTCGACGACGTGCTGCAGGAGATCCGCGAGCGCGTGAAGGTGCAGGAACGGGTGCTGATCACCACGCTGACCAAGCGCATGGCCGAGCAGCTGACGGATTACCTGGGCGAAAACGGGGTCAAGGTGCGCTACCTGCACAGCGACGTCGACACGGTCGAGCGGGTGGAGATCATCCGGGACCTGCGGCTGGGCCAATTTGACGTGCTGGTGGGCATCAACCTGCTGCGCGAAGGCCTGGACATACCCGAGGTGTCGCTGGTGGCCATTCTGGACGCCGACAAGGAAGGCTTCCTGCGTGCGGAGCGCAGCCTGATCCAGACCATCGGCCGCGCGGCGCGCAATGTCAACGGCCGTGCCATCCTCTACGCCGACGTGGTCACGGAGTCGATGCGCCGGGCGCTGGGCGAGACCGAGCGGCGTCGGACACGTCAGCTGGCGCACAACGAGGCCCATGGCATCGTTCCACGCAGCGTGAAGAAGCAGGTGCGCGAACTGATCGACGGCGTGGTCTCCGACAAGACCGCCAAGGACGACATGCGCTTTGCCCAGGCCGCGGCCGAGGTCGAGGCGCTGAGCGAGAAAGACCTCGGCAAGCGCATCAAGCAGCTGGAAAAGCAGATGCTGGAGCACGCCAGGAACCTGGAATTCGAGAAGGCCGCGCGCATCCGAGACCAGCTCAGTGTGCTGCGCGAGCAGGCCTTTGGTGCGCCGGGGCGTGACAATGTGGTTCCGCTGGTGGGCAGCAAAAAGGCATGAAGCGCTGGTCATGAAATCGGTCATCAGCAAGCTGGTACGGCGTGAGCCGACAGCCACGCCGGAGTTTTCGGTGCTCATGGTCTGCATGGGCAACATCTGCCGTTCGCCCACGGCCGAAGCGGCCTTGCGACAGCGCCTCGAAGCCCTGGGCCTGCACCAGCGCGTACGGGTGGATTCGGCCGGTACCCATGGCTACCACCTGGGCTCCCCGCCGGACGAGCGCGCGCAGCGCCACGGCCGTGCACGCGGGCTGGATCTGTCTTCGCTCAAGGCCCGCAAGGTGGCCTTGGAAGACTTCACCCGCTTCGACCTCTTGCTCGCCATGGACGAGGACAACCTTCAGGAACTGCGCCGCCTGGCGCCGGAAGGGACGGCAGTGCGCGTCAAGCTGCTGATGGAGTTTGCGCGCAACCACCGCGATGTACGGGAAATCCCTGACCCATATTACGGTGCCGAGATGGGGTTCGAGCGCGTGCTGGAGCTCGTTTCCGATGCGTGTGACGGCCTGTCGGGGGTGCTGCACCGGATGCTGGGGCCTGAGGCCACACGTTCTTGACGGAAGTCAGGGAACCAAAGTCCGGTTTTCCGACCAAAACGGTTGGTTTCAGTTATACTTGAGTCCGCTGCTCGGATAAACGTTGAAGAGCGGTGTGGGCTAAAGCCTTCCAGCGACAGGAGTTCCGCATGAGACTGACCACCAAAGGCCGTTTTGCCGTCACCGCGATGATCGACCTGGCCCTGCGTTCGCAGAATGGGCCGGTGGCATTGGCCGCCATCAGCCAGCGTCAACAGATTTCGCTGTCCTACCTCGAACAGCTGTTCGGCAAGCTGCGCCGCGCCGAACTGGTGGCCAGCACGCGTGGCCCTGGCGGCGGTTATACGCTCGGCCGGGACGCCGACCAGATCTCCGTGGCCGACATCATCGTCGCCGTGGACGAGCCCATCGATGCCACCGGTTGTGGCGGCAAGGGCGACTGCATGGGTGAAGACAGCGGCAAGTGCATGACGCACGACCTCTGGGCCAGCCTGAACGAGAAGATGATCGAGTTCCTGGACTCCATCACCCTGAAGCGCCTGGCGGCCGATCAGCTGGCCAAGGGCATCTCGATCGAGGAGTCGCCGGTCAAGCGGGCCATCTCGAGCGTGCCGGTGGTCAAGCCCATCAAGGTGACCGCACCCAATTCCATCTTCGCCCTGGGTTCGGCGCTCGCCAAGTGAAGCGGCACCGGCTGGCATAGCCCGCCAAGGGCCCCCGGCCGAGCGTTGCAGTGACTCTTGAGCGTCTACCCTACCCCCGCGAAGTGACCATCTGATTTGTTGTCAAGGCAAGTGAGCATGACCCCGCATTTCCCCATTTACATGGATTACGGCTCCACCACACCGGTGGACCCTCGTGTGGTTGACGTGATGGTGCCCTGGTTGCGCGAACACTTCGGCAACCCGGCGTCACGCAGCCATGCCTGGGGCTGGGAAGCCGAGGAGGCTGTCGAGCGCTCCCGCGAGCAGGTGGCCGAGCTGATTGGTGCTGACCCGCGAGAGATCGTCTGGACATCGGGCGCGACGGAAAGCAACAACCTGGCGATCAAGGGCGCGGCGCATTTCTACGCCTCCCGCGGCAAGCACCTGATCACGGTCAAGACCGAGCACAAGGCGGTCCTGGACACCATGCGCGAGCTCGAGCGCCAGGGCTTCGAGGTGACCTACCTCGACGTCCAGGAAGACGGCTTGCTGGACCTGAACCGCCTGAAGGACGCCATTCGCCCTGACACCATCGTCATCTCCGTGATGATGGTCAACAACGAGATCGGCGTCATCCAGGACGTGGCGGCTATCGGCGCGATGTGCCGCGAGCGCGGGATCATCTTCCATGTCGACGCCGCCCAGGCTACCGGCAAGGTGACGATCGACATGCGCGTGCTGCCCGTGGACCTCATGTCCCTGGCGTCGCACAAGACTTACGGCCCCAAGGGCATCGGCGCGCTGTACGTCCGGCGCAAGCCTCGCGTGCGCCTGGAGGCCCAGATGCACGGTGGTGGCCACGAGCGCGGCATGCGCAGTGGCACCCTGCCGACGCACCAGTGTGTGGGCATGGGTGAAGCCTTCCGGCTGGCCAAGCTCGAGATGGGCGCTGAACTCGAGCGCACGCGCATGCTCCAGCAGCGCCTGTTGAGCGGGCTGCAGCAGATCGAGCAGGTGTTCATCAACGGCAACCTGGAACAGCGTGTGCCGCACAACGTGAATGCCTCGTTCAACTACGTCGAAGGCGAGTCCCTGATCATGGGCATCAAGGGCATCGCGGTGTCCTCGGGTTCGGCCTGTACCTCGGCCAGCCTGGAACCCAGCTATGTCCTGCGCGCCCTGGGCCGCAGCGACGAACTGGCGCACTCCAGCCTTCGCATGACCATTGGACGCTTCACCACGGTGGAAGACATCGATTACGCCGTCAGCACCCTGCAGGAACGGGTCGCGAAACTGCGCGAACTCTCGCCGCTGTGGGACATGTACCGCGACGGCATTGACCTCTCCACCATCCAGTGGACGGCGCACTGACCCAGCCTTGAATCGAACACGTTGAGCCCGCGCGCTCACGACAACACCAGGAGTCACAGACATGGCCTACAGCGACAAAGTCATCGACCACTACGAAAACCCGCGCAACGTGGGCGCCTTTGACAAGGGCGACGACGATGTTGGCACCGGCATGGTGGGCGCACCTGCCTGCGGCGACGTGATGAAGCTGCAGATCAAGGTGAACCCGGCCACTGGCCTGATCGAGGATGCCCGCTTCAAGACCTACGGGTGTGGTTCGGCCATTGCGTCGAGCTCGCTGGTCACCGAGTGGGTGAAGGGCAAGTCGCTGGACGAAGCCCTGACCATCAAGAATACCCACATCGCCGAAGAACTGGCCCTGCCGCCGGTCAAGATTCATTGCTCCATCCTGGCCGAAGATGCCATTCGGGCTGCCGTGCAGGACTACAAGGCCAAGCACACCGATGCCACCGCCGAGGCGCCGGCGTCAGAGCCTGCCCAGGCCCATTGAGTGCGTGCGCTGAAGGTTGACACGTCATGTCCATCACCCTGACCGAAGCGGCCGCGCGGCATGTCTCGCGCTATCTCACACGCCGTGGCAAAGGCGTTGGTGTGCGCCTGGGCGTGAAGACGACGGGCTGCTCAGGCTTGGCCTACAAGCTGGAATATGCCGATGACGTGGCCCCCGAAGACCAGATCTTCGAAGACCGCGGCGTCAAGGTGCTTGTGGACCCCAAGAGCCTGCCGTACCTGGACGGCACGCAGCTGGACTTCGTGCGCGAGGGGTTGAACGAGGGCTTCAAGTTCCGCAACCCCCGAGAAAAAGACCGCTGCGGCTGCGGTGAGTCTTTCCGTGTTTGATGAAGCTGGACGACGATGACTTCACCCTGTTCGGGCTGCCGCCGCGCTTTGCGCTAGACCGTTCGGGCCTTGATGCGCGCTGGCGTTCGCTGCAGGCTGAAGTTCATCCCGACCGCTTTGCCTCAGAAGGCGCAGCCGCCCAGCGCGTGGCGATGCAGTGGGCGGTGCGTGTCAATGAGGCCTACCAACGGCTGAAAAACCCGCTGACCCGAGGCGCCTACCTGGCCGGTTTGCGGGGTGCCCGGGTGGACGCCGAGCGCAACACGGCGATGCCCCTGGACTTTCTGCAGCAGCAGATGGCTTGGCGCGAGGCCCTGGACGACGCTTCCGGCCTGCGGGCGTTGGAGTCGCTGGAGCAGGAAGTTGACGCCCAGTATCGGCAGCGCCTGCAGGCGCTGGAGCGGGCACTGGATGTGCAGGCTGACGCCGCTGACGCGGCCCAGCACGTGAGGGCACTGATGTTCATCGAACGGTTCCGGGAAGACATCGGACGCCGCATCGAGCAGAACCACGCCTGAGCCGCTTTCGCGCCAAGCCCGTCCCGGCTGCCTGTCCCTTCCAAGAAGAACGATCACCCCATGGCATTGCTGCAAATTTCCGAACCCGGGCAGTCGCCCGACCCTCACCAGCGGCGCATCGCGGTGGGCATCGACCTGGGCACCACCCATTCCCTGGTGGCTGCCGTGCGCAGCGGGGTGGCGGAATGCCTGCCTGACGAGTCGGGCCGGGTGATCCTGCCGTCGGTGGTGCGTTACCTGGCCGGTGAAGGCCGCCAGATCGGCTTCGAGGCCCGTGCCGCGCAGGCCGAGGACGCCGAGAACACCATCGTGTCGGTCAAGCGTTTCATGGGCCGCCGCGTGGTTGACGTGCACGACGCCGCGCGCCTGCCCTACCGCTTCGTGGACCAGCCCGGCATGCTGGCCATCGATACCCGCCAGGGCTTGAAGACGCCCGTGGAGGTGTCGGCCGAGATCCTCGCCACGCTGCGCTTCCGGGCCGAGGACAGCTTCGACAGCGACCTGTACGGTGCCGTCATCACCGTGCCGGCCTACTTTGACGACGCCCAGCGGCAGGCTACCAAGGATGCGGCCCAACTGGCCGGCCTGAAGGTGCTTCGCCTGATCAACGAGCCCACGGCGGCCGCCGTGGCCTACGGGCTGGAGAACGGCAGTGAGGGCCTCTATGCGGTGTATGACCTCGGCGGCGGCACCTTCGACATTTCCCTGCTTCGCCTGACCCGTGGCGTGTTCGAGGTGGTCGCCACCGGCGGTGATGCCGCGCTGGGCGGCGACGACTTCGACGCCGCGCTGGCCGAGTGGGTGTTGCACCAGGTGGGCCGGGAGGCGCTCAGCCCGCAGGAACGCCGCGCCGTGCTGGTGGCCGCACGTCAGGTGAAGGAATCCCTGACCGATGCCGAGCAGGTCTCGTTCGAGTGCGTCCTGGGCGGTGAGTCCGTGTCGGTGGTGGTGACGCGCGAGGCTCTGGAACGGTGTACCCAGCCCTTGCTGGCGCGTTGCATGACGGCCGTCCGGCGGGTACTGCGCGACGCCAAGGTGACGCGCGAGGACGTGCAGGGGGTGGTCCTGGTGGGTGGCTCCACCCGCATGCCCAGTGTCCGCACGGCCGTGGGCGAGTTCTTTGGCCGCGCCCCGCTCACCAACGTCAACCCCGACGAGGTGGTGGCCCTGGGCGCCGCCATCCAGGCCAACGCCCTGGCCGGCAACGGGCGCGAGGGTGAACTGCTGCTGCTGGATGTGATCCCGCTGTCGCTGGGCCTGGAAACCATGGGTGGCATCGTCGAGCGGGTGATCGAGCGCAACACCACCATCCCGGTGGCCAATGCCCAGGAGTTCACCACCTTCAAGGACGGCCAGACGGCCATGGCCATCCACGTGGTGCAGGGTGAGCGCGACCTGGTTTCGGACTGCCGCAGCCTGGCGCGCTTCGAGCTGCGCGGAATTCCGCCGATGGTGGCGGGTGCTGCGCGCATCCGCGTGACCTTCCAGGTGGATGCCGACGGCTTGCTCAGTGTGTCAGCCCGCGAGATGGCCAGCGGCGTCGAGGCCGCGGTCACCGTCAAGCCCAGCTATGGCCTGGCCGACGACCAGATCGCGCAGATGCTGAAAGATGGTTTTACCCATGCCGATGCCGACATGGCCGAGCGGGCCCTGCGCCTTGCGCGTGTCGAGGCCGAGCGCATGGTGCTGGCCACGCGCGCTGCCTTGTCCGCCGATGGCGATGTGCTGACGGCTGCACAGCGGGCCGACATCGAGGTGCTGGTGGCGCAGACCGAGGCGCTGGCCCGCAGCGACGACCACCACGCCATCGACGCCGCCGTCGAGGCCCTGGCCGCCGGCACCGAATCCTTCGCCGCGCTTCGCATGAACCGCGGTATCCAGGCTGCGCTCACGGGCCGCCGAGTCGACGACGTCTGACACCAGACCTGAGGATGTGACGTGCCGATCATCAAGATCCTTCCCCACCCTGACTACTGCCCGCTGGGTGACGAAATCCAGGCCCCGCGGGGCACCTCGATCTGCGAGGCGCTGCTGGACAACGACATCGAGATTGAACACGCCTGCGAGCTGAGCTGCGCGTGCACCACCTGCCATGTGGTGGTGAAGGCGGGCTTTGCGTCCTTGGGCGAGATGGACGAATCCGAGGAGGACCTGCTGGACCGGGCCTGGGGCCTGACGCCCACCTCCCGCCTGTCGTGCCAGGCCATCCTGAGCGACCAGGACGTGACGATCGAGATCCCGAAGTATTCGATCAACCACGCACGGGAAAAGCACGGTTGACCATCGGGTTGGCGCTGCACACAATTCAGTCGCACTAAAAAAAGAACCCCAGCACCTTTCGATGCCGGGGCCGGGCAAGCCAGCTGACAAAAGCACCGAAGTGTTTCGCAGCGCCCCCGAATATCCACTGAGGAGATAGACCGACGCCGGACGCTGGCGTCGGTTCTGCTCTCGCAAGCACTGTGCCAACCCACGTTGGTGCGCCGTTTACGGGCCCATGTGGGTGTCTCACGAGGGGCCTGCAGGCAAGATGAGGCGCCGACGGCTTCGGCGTTGTGCCCAAAGATTGCTGCAGTGCACCATCGCACGGCGCGGGTCTGAATATTCCCTGACGGGTGATGCACCATGAATGTGCTTGGCATTGAGTCTTCCTGCGACGAGACGGGCGTGGCGGTCGTGCAGAGCCTGGGCGCAGGCCGTGTGCCGCGCCTGCTGGCCCACGCGCTGCACAGCCAGGCGGACATGCATGAAGCCTTTGGCGGTGTGGTGCCGGAGCTGGCCTCGCGAGACCACATCCGCCGCATCGTCCCCTTGTGCGAGACGGTGCTGGCCCAGGCGGGCCTGGCGCGCCAGGACATTGACCTCGTGGCCTACACCCGCGGGCCTGGGCTGGCGGGTGCATTGCTGGTCGGTGCGGGCTTTGCGGTGGCCCTGGCGGCCGCCCTGGGCAAGCCGGCGCTGGCGGTGCATCACCTCGAGGGCCACCTGCTGACCCCCTTCCTGTCGGCCGATCCACCCGAGTTCCCTTTCCTGGCCTTGCTGGTCTCAGGTGGGCACACCCAACTGATGCGGGTCGATGGGGTGGGGCGCTACACCCTGCTGGGCGAGACCATTGACGACGCCGCCGGCGAAGCGTTTGACAAGTCGGCCAAGCTGCTGGGCTTGGGTTACCCGGGTGGGCCCGCGCTGTCGCGCCTGGCCACGCAGGGCGCGGAGGACGCGGTGGCCTTGCCGCGGCCGCTGCTGCATGCCGACAACCTGGACTTTTCCTTTGCGGGCCTGAAGACGGCGGTGGCGACTGCGTTCCGGCGGTTTGGCCCGTCGCCTTCCGGGCAGCAGCGCGCTGACCTGGCAGCCGCCACGCAGGCCGCCATCGTGGATGTGCTGGTGGCCAAGAGCCTGAAGGCGCTGAAGCAGACCGGGCTGACACGCCTGGTCGTGGCAGGTGGCGTGGGTGCCAACCGGCGGCTGCGGGAACGTCTGGACGAGGCCTGTGCCCGCCGGCGCATCCGTGTGCACTACCCGGAGCTGGAGCTGTGCACCGACAACGGCGCGATGATCGCGCTGGCGGCGGCCATGCGTGTGGATGCTGGCCTGGCCGCGCCGGATGCGGCCCGTTCGTTTGATGTGGCCCCCCGATGGCCCTTGGCTGAGGTATGACCGTGACCGATCCCCGTATCCGTTCCGCCGTTCAGGCGCTTCCTGGGTCCCGCATCCGTGAGGTGGCCAACGCCGCGATGGGCCGCAGCGACGTGCTGGCCTTCTGGTTCGGCGAGAGCGACGAAGTCACGCCGCAGCCTATCCGCGACGCGGCGGCCCAGTCTCTGGCGGCGGGCGAGACCTTCTATTCGCACAACCTGGGCCTGGCCAGCCTGCGCGAGGCGCTGGCGGGTTATCTGGCTTCCCTGCACCCCGCGGTGTCGCCCGCACGCCTGGCGGTGACCTCGTCGGGGGTCAGTGCGCTGATGCTGGCGATGCAGCTGCTGGTGGATGCGGGTGACGAGGTGCTGGCGGTCACGCCGGTGTGGCCCAACCTGACGGCGCAGCCGGCGGTGCTCGGGGGTGTGGTCAAGCGCTTGCCGCTGACCGTGGAACCGGGCACCGGGCGCTGGACGCTGGACCTGCAGCGAACGCTGGACGCCGTGACGCCGCACACACGTGTGCTGCTGCTCAACGCCCCCAACAACCCGACGGGCTGGACCTTGTCGCGTGCGGAGCAGCAGACCCTGCTGGACCACTGCCGCCGCACCGGCACCTGGATCGTGGCCGACGAGGTCTATGAGCGGCTTTACTACGCGCCTTCGGCCAGTGGCTGTGCGCCCAGCTTTCTGGATATCGCCGAGCCGCAGGACCGCGTCATCGTGGCCCACAGCTTCTCGAAGAGCTTCCTGATGACGGGCTGGCGGCTGGGCTGGCTGGTCCTGCCCGAAGGCCTGGCCGATCAGGCCGCCAAGCTGATCGAGTTCAGCAGTTCGTGTGCGCCCGTGTTTGTGCAGCGTGCGGGTGAGGCCGCGCTGCAGCTCGCCCAAGGCTTTGTGCCCGCCTTGCAGGCGCAGATGCAGCAACGCCGTGACCAGCTGGTGGGTGGCCTGCAGGCCATCCCCGGCATCCGCGTGGCCGTGCCGGACGGCGGCATGTACGCCTTCTTTGCCGTGGAAGGGCAGCCCGATTCACTGGCCTTTGCCAAGCAACTGGTGCGTGACCATGGCCTGGGGCTGGCCCCGGGTGTGGCCTTCGGGCCGGAAGGCGAGGGCTGGTTGCGCTGGTGTTTTGCCTCGCGCGAGGCTGCCCGTCTGGATGCTGGCCTGCTGCGCCTGCGGCAGGCGCTGGGCCGCTGATGCTCGAACAGCCTCGCGGCTGACAGCTGGGTTATACTCTGCGGGTTTTGCGGTTGGCGGGCCTCCAGGCCTTCTGGCTGCAGACACCCCAGCACGGCACGGGTCGGTTTCACCTGTGTTCGCAAGTACCACCCCGGAACCGCCAGCGTGGCCCTGTTGCCAGGCGCTCATCCAGAGCCCCTGTGCCGGGGCAGCGTGATCGGCAGTTCCTCACCCAGGAAATCATCATGACGATGAGCACTGCCAAGAAGGCCGACATCATCCAGGCCAATGCCCGCGGCGCTGCCGACACCGGGAGCCCCGAAGTTCAGGTCGCGCTGCTGACGGCCCGCATCAACGAACTGACGCCGCACTTCAAGCTGCACGCCAAGGATCACCATGGTCGCCGCGGCCTGCTGAAGATGGTCAACCAGCGCAAGAGCCTGTTGTCCTACCTGAAGAAAAAAGATGCGGATCGTTACACCGCCCTGATCCAGAAGCTGGGTCTGCGCAAGTAACAATTCCACGCGAGCCCCGTTTGGCCACCATTGGCCGGGCGGGGCTGCGTGCCGAGGGCGCCCGCAGGGTGCTCTCATACTCTGAGCCGCATCGGGTACGAGCAACTGCTGTGTCATTCCACGGTGGCTGATTTCAAGGATTGGGTGCTTCCCACCTTCGAAGTGCAGCAGCTTCTCTGGAATGGCATTGCTGTCATGCGTGATGTGTCTCCTGCCAAAGGCGCCGGCGGTTTTCAGGCGCTGCACCAAGGAGCGAGTCCATGAGCATGTTCAACAAGGTCACCAAGAGCTTCCAGTGGGGCCCCCATCAGGTCACCATGGAAACGGGCGAGATCGCTCGCCAGGCCTCGGGCGCTGTGCTGGTCGACATCGAAGGCACGGTGGTGTTGGCCACCGTCGTCGCGGCCAAGAACGCCAAGCCGGGGCAGGATTTCTTCCCGCTGACGGTTGACTACCTGGAAAAGACTTACGCCGCCGGCAAGATCCCCGGCAGCTTCTTCAAGCGTGAAGGCCGCCCCAGCGAACTGGAAACCCTGACCAGCCGCCTGATCGACCGCCCCATTCGCCCGCTGTTTCCCGATGGCTTCTTCAATGAAGTCCAGGTCGTGGTCCATGTGCTGAGCCTGAACCCCGAGGTGCAGGCCGACATCGCTGCCCTGATCGCCTCCAGCGCGGCCCTGTCCATCAGCGGCATCCCGTTCAATGGCCCCATTGGTGCCGCCCGCGTGGGTTACGTCAACGGCGAATACGTGCTGAACCCGGGCAAGGAACAGCTGGCCAACAGCCAGATGGACCTCGTCGTGGCCGGCACCGAAAGCGCCGTGCTGATGGTGGAGTCCGAAGCACAGCAACTCAGCGAAGAGCTGATGCTGGGCGCCGTGGTCTACGGCCACGACATGGGCAAGGTGGCCATCAACGCCATCCATGAACTGGTGCGTGATGCCGGCAAGCCTGAGTGGCTGGCCGCCGGCACCTGGGTGCCGCCCGCCAAGGACGAAGCCTTCATCGCCAAGGTCAACGGCCTGGCCGAGGAAAAGCTCCGCGCCGCCTACCAGATCCGCAGCAAGCAGTCGCGCACCCAGGCCTGCCGTGAGGCCTATGCCTCGGTCAAGGCCGCGCTGGCCGCCGACGGTGTGGCCTTTGACGAGGTCAAGGTCGAAGCCCTGCTGTTCGACATCGAAGCGCGCCTGGTGCGCAGCCAGATCCTGGCCGGTGAGCCCCGCATCGACGGCCGCGACACCCGTACGGTGCGCCCCATCGAGATCCGCTCGGGCGTCCTGCCGCGTACACACGGCTCAGCCCTGTTCACCCGCGGTGAAACCCAGGCGCTGGCGGTTGCCACGCTGGGCACCGAGCGCGATGCGCAGCGCATCGACGCCCTGGCCGGTGATTTTGAAGACCGGTTCATGCTGCACTACAACATGCCCCCGTTTGCCACCGGCGAAACGGGCCGTGTCGGCAGCCCCAAGCGCCGCGAGATCGGCCACGGCCGCCTGGCCAAGCGTGCCTTGGTGGCAGCGCTGCCCAGCAAGGACGAATTCCCGTACACGCTGCGTGTGGTCAGCGAGATCACCGAATCCAACGGCTCCTCGTCGATGGCCTCGGTCTGCGGCGGCTGCCTGGCGCTGATGGACGCCGGTGTGCCGATGAAGGCCCACGTGGCCGGCATCGCCATGGGCCTGATCAAGGACGGCAACCGCTTTGCCGTGCTGACCGACATCCTGGGCGACGAGGATCACCTCGGCGACATGGACTTCAAGGTGGCCGGCACCACCGCTGGCATCACCGCGCTGCAGATGGACATCAAGATCCAGGGCATCACCAAGGAAATCATGCAGGTGGCCCTGGCGCAGGCCAAGGAAGCCCGTCTGCACATCCTGGGCAAGATGGTCGAGGCCATGGGCGAGGCGAAGCAGGAGGTGTCGCAGTTTGCACCGCGCCTGTACACGATGAAGATCAACCCGGAAAAGATCCGTGACGTGATCGGCAAGGGTGGCGCCACCATCCGCGCCTTGACGGAAGAAACCGGCACGACCATCGACATCGCCGAAGACGGCACCATCACCATCGCCTCCACCGATGGTGAGCGCGCCGCTTACGCCAAGAAGCGCATCGAGGAAATCACCGCTGAAGCCGAGATCGGCAAGGTCTATGAAGGCCCGGTGACCAAGATCCTCGACTTTGGCGCCCTGATCAACATCCTGCCGGGCAAGGATGGTCTGCTGCACATCAGCCAGATCGCGTTCGAGCGTGTCGAGAAGGTCGAGGACTACCTGAAGGAAGGCCAGATCGTCAAGGTCAAGGTCATGGAGACCGACGAGAAGGGCCGCATCAAGCTGTCGATGAAGGCCCTGCTGGACAAACCTGAGGGTTGGGTGGATGAAGAGCGTCCGCGCCGCGAAGACCGCGGTGACCGAGGTGACCGCGGCCCGCGCCGTGACCGTGGCGACCGCGGCGACCGTGGCCCCCGTCGCGAACGCGAGCCCCGTGAGGATCGTGCTGAGCACCGTGCGCCGGACGCCGAGGCGCCCGCTGCCGATGCGCCGCCGCCGGCTGAGCAGCCTCGCCACGATGGCGACAACCACTGAACGGCTCGCCAACCCAGTGACCGCTCCCCAGGTGTTGCCATGAAGGCCATCGAGATCCGCCAGCCGGGCGGGCCGGAAGTGCTCGCGCCGTGCGAGCGGCCCGTGCCCGCGCCGGCCCGCGGCGAGATGCTGATCCGTGTCGGCGCCTCGGGTGTCAATCGGCCTGATGTGCTCCAGCGCAAGGGCCTGTACCCGATGCCCCCCGGCGTGTCTGACCTGCCGGGCCTGGAGCTGGCTGGCGTGGTTGCCGGCGGTGATGCGGCTGAATTGGCGGCTGCCGGCTGGCAGCTGGGCGACAGGGTCTGTGCCCTGGTGGCTGGCGGCGGTTATGCCGAGTACTGCGTGGCGCCGATCGGCCAGTGCCTGCCGGTGCCGGCCGGCTTCAGCGATGTCGAGGCGGCCTCGTTGCCCGAAACCTTCTTCACCGTCTGGCAGAACGTCTTCGAGATTGCCAGGCTGCAGCCGGGTGAGTCGCTGCTGGTGCAGGGCGGCTCCAGTGGCATTGGTGTGACGGCCATCCAGCTGGCCAAGGCCCTGGGCAGCCGTGTCATCGTCACGGCCGGCAGTGCCGACAAGTGCGATGCCTGCCTGCGCTGGGGCGCCGATGCGGCCGTCAACTACCGTGAGCAGGACTTTGTTGCTGAGGTAAAACGTTGGACAGACGGCAAGGGTGTCGATGTTGTGCTGGACATGGTTGCCGGTGAGTACCTGGGCCGAGAACTGCAGTGCGTGGCCGATGACGGCCGCATTGCGGTGATCGCTGTCCAGGGCGGCACGTCCAGTGCGCTCGACGCCGGCCTGTTGCTGCGCAAGCGTGTGGCGATCACCGGCTCAACGCTGCGTCCCCGTTCGCTCGCCTACAAGGCCCTGCTGGCCGATGCCCTGCGCCGCAGGGTGTGGCCGCTGCTGGAGGCCGGCCAGGTGAAGCCGGCGGTGTTCAAGGTGTTTCCTGCCGATGAAGCTGCCCAGGCCCATGCGCTGATGGAGAGCAGCACCCATGTGGGCAAGATCGTTCTGAACTGGGCGGCCTGAGCGCTGCTCACCACGGGAGTCAACAGCATGTCACGACGTCAACTGGTGGTCGGAAACTGGAAGATGCACGGCAGCCGGCCCGCCAATGCGCTGCTGCTGGATGGTGTGCTGCAGGCGCGGCCCTTCCACTGTGACGTGGCCGTGTGTGTACCCTTTCCGTTCCTCTCGGAAACGGCGGTCACGCTGTCAGGCAGTGACGTTCGCTGGGGTGCGCAAGACTGCTCGGCGCACGATCAAGGCGCCTACACCGGCGAGGTGTCTGCCGCCATGCTGCATGAGTTTGGCTGCCGCTATGTGATCGTCGGCCACTCCGAGCGCCGTGCGCTGCACGGTGAAGCCGATGCGCTGGTCGCTGACAAGGCCAAGGCCGCGCTGGCCCGTGGCCTGACGCCTATCGTGTGTGTGGGCGAAACCCTGGCACAGCGTGAGGCCGGTGAGACCGAGGCCGTGGTCAAGCGCCAGCTGGCTGCCGTTGTCCAGACCGTGGCGCACTGCGCCGGTGAGATGGTGGTGGCCTATGAGCCCGTCTGGGCCATCGGCACTGGCCTGACGGCCACGCCCGAGCAGGCCCAGGCCGTGCACGCCCTGTTGCGCGGGCAACTGCGCGCGGCGGTGGCCGACCGTGCCGACGACATGAAGATCCTCTACGGTGGCAGCGTCAAGCCGGACAACGCCGCCACGCTGTTTGCCCAACCCGATATCGATGGTGGCCTGATCGGCGGGGCGGCGCTGAAGGCTGCCGATTTTGTGGCCATCTGCCGCGCCACCCGACAGCCCTGACGTACACGTGAGGCGTTGGGCCTCGACGTCGTACGGCCACCTTCCCTTGCCCTAGAGAGAGACACAAGACCATGCAAATTCTGTTAACCCTGCTCATCGTCGTCCAGATCCTGGCTGCGCTGGTGATCATCGGGCTGGTGCTGGTGCAGCACGGCAAAGGTGCCGACATGGGTGCGTCTTTCGGCAGTGGTTCCTCCGGAAGCCTGTTTGGGGCCACCGGCAGTGCCAACTTCCTGTCGCGCTCCACGGCGGTGGCGGCGACGGTGTTCTTTGTGGCCACGCTGGGCCTGGCCTACATGAACACCCATGGTGCCAAGCCGGATGCCGCGGGCGGCAGTGTGCTGGACAAGGCCCCGACGCCCGCGGGCGCAGCCTCGGCCGCGCCCGGCACCATTCCGACCGCACCGGCCGTCGTTCCGACCGCCCCGGCAACCCCGGCCGCACCGGGTGCGACACCCGCAGGCACTGCCGCGCCGGCTGCCAACCCGGCGATCCCCGCTGCTGCAGCGCCCGCCGCGAGCAAGTGACCCTGCGCCCGCGCGCCATCGGTGGCGCGTCCTGAACAAGGCCGGTTTGACCGGCCTTTTCTTCGTCCGCCTAGTCGTGTTTCAGGCTGGCAGACATTCGGGAGAGCCCTGAAAGTGCGACTAGAATCACAGGCTGTCAGAAGCGCAATTCCTCATGCCATTCAGACAGCCGGCCAGGCGCTTGGGCCTGGCGGGCGGTGAGGGTCTCAGGCCCAAGCCGTTGCACGCCGACGTGGTGAAATTGGTAGACACGCTATCTTGAGGGGGTAGTGGCGAAAGCTGTGCGAGTTCGAGTCTCGCCGTCGGCACCAAGCAGGAGATGACGTGAGAGCGTGATCGGTCGGTTCATTCCGTGATCACGCTTTTTCATGCCCAAAACTTAACTGACGAGCGACTGACGGCTGCCCGAGATGGATCTCACCGAATACGTTCCGGTCATTCTTTTCATCCTCGTCGGCATCGGTGTCGGCGTGGCGCCGCAGGTGCTGGGTTTCTTGCTGGGCCCCCAGAGGCCCGACGCGGCCAAGAACAGCCCCTACGAATGCGGCTTCGAAGCTTTCGAAGACGCGCGCATGAAGTTCGACGTTCGCTACTACCTCGTGGCGATCCTTTTCATCCTGTTCGACCTGGAAATCGCCTTCCTCTTCCCGTGGGCCGTGAGCCTGCGAGAGACGGGGTCTGCCGGCTTGTGGGCCATGATGCTGTTCCTGGGCATCCTGGTGGTGGGCTTCATCTACGAGTGGAAGAAGGGCGCCCTGGATTGGGAATGACCGGAGCGTGAATCGTGGGCATTGAAGGTGTTCTGAAGGAAGGCTTTGTCACCACCTCGGTCGACAAGCTGATCAACTGGTCCAAGACGGGGTCCCTGTGGCCCATGACCTTCGGGCTGGCCTGTTGTGCTGTCGAGATGATGCACGCCGGCGCCGCGCGTTACGACATCGACCGTTTTGGCATGCTGTTTCGCCCCAGCCCGCGCCAGAGTGACCTGATGATCGTCGCCGGCACGCTGTGCAACAAGATGGCCCCGGCCCTGCGCAAGGTCTACGACCAGATGGCCGAGCCGCGCTGGGTGCTCAGCATGGGCTCGTGCGCCAATGGTGGCGGCTACTACCACTACAGCTATTCGGTGGTGCGCGGCTGCGACCGCATCGTGCCGGTGGACATCTACGTCCCGGGTTGCCCGCCCACTGCCGAGGCGCTGCTCTACGGCATCTTGCAGCTGCAGACCAAGATCCGGCGCGAAAACACCATCGCGAGGGCCTGAGACCATGACACAACGTCTGGACAAACTGCAGGCCTCACTGGAGGCGCTGCTGGGCACGCAGGTGCAATCGCTCACGCGGCGACTGGGTGAGCTGACACTGACCGTGACATCGGCCGATTACGCGGCTGTCGCGCAGACGCTGCGCGACGACCCGACCGTGAAGTTCGAGCAGCTGATCGACCTCTGCGGCGTTGACTACGCCGGCTACCAGAACAAGCCCTGGGAAGCGGCGCGTTATGCGGTGGTGTGCCACCTGCTGAGCGTCACGCACAACTGGCGTCTGCGCCTGAAGGTGTTTGCCGCTGACGACGACTTGCCCTCCGTGGCGTCCGTCAATGACATCTGGAGCGCGGCCAACTGGTTCGAACGCGAAGCGTTTGACATGTACGGCATCGTCTTCGAAGGCCACACCGATCTGCGGCGCATCCTGACGGACTACGGCTTCATCGGGCACCCGATGCGCAAGGATTTCCCGGTCTCCGGACACGTGGAAATGCGCTACGACGCCGAGCGCGGCCGCGTGATCTACCAGCCGGTCACGATCGAGCCGCGCGAAAACGTGCCCCGTGTGGTGCGTGAAGACAACTACGGCGGTCTGCATTGAGGTCGCGTCATGGCTGAAATCAAGAACTACACCCTGAATTTCGGGCCGCAGCACCCGGCAGCACACGGTGTGCTGCGGCTGGTGCTCGAGTTGGACGGCGAAGTCATCCAGCGCGCCGACCCTCACATCGGCCTGCTGCACCGCGCCACGGAAAAGCTGGCCGAACAAAAGACGTACATCCAGAGCCTGCCCTACATGGACCGGCTGGACTACGTCTCGATGATGGCCAACGAGCACGCCTACTGCCTGGCCATCGAGAAGCTGATGGGCATCGAGGTGCCGGAACGCGCGCAGTACATCCGGGTGATGTTTGCCGAGATCACGCGCCTGCTGAACCACCTGCTGTGGCTGGGCTGCCACGGCATGGACTGCGGGGCGATGAACATCCTCATCTACTGCTTCCGCGAACGTGAAGACCTGTTCGACATGTACGAGGCGGTGTCGGGCGCCCGCATGCACGCGGCCTACTTCCGGCCCGGTGGCGTCTACCGCGACCTGCCGGACCGCATGCCGCAGTACACCGTCAACAAGATCAAGAACGAAAAGGCCATCAAGGCCCTGAACGAGAACCGCCAGGGCTCGCTGCTCGACTTTGTCGAAGACTTCTGCAAGCGCTTCTGGAAGAACGTCGACGATTACGAGACGCTGCTCACCGACAACCGCATCTGGAAACAGCGCACCGTGGGCATTGGCGTGGTGACGCCTGAGCGGGCGCTGAACCTGGGCTTCACGGGCGCCATGCTGCGGGGCTCCGGCATCGCCTGGGACCTGCGCAAGCAGCAGCCCTACGATGTCTACGACCGCATGGATTTCGACATCCCGGTGGGTGTCAATGGCGACACCTACGACCGTTACCTGGTCCGCATCGAAGAGATGCGCCAGAGCAACAAGATCATCCTGCAGTGTGTCGACTGGCTGCGCAAGAACCCCGGCCCGGTGATCACCAGCAACCACAAGGTGGCGCCACCCTCACGGGTCCAGATGAAGAGCAGCATGGAGGAGCTGATCCACCACTTCAAGCTCTTCACCGAAGGCTTCCACGTGCCCGAGGGCGAGGCCTACGCGGCCGTGGAACACCCCAAGGGTGAATTTGGCATCTACCTGATCAGCGACGGGGCCAACAAGCCCTGGCGCCTGAAGATTCGTCCGCCCGGGTTTGTGCACCTGGCCGGCCTGGACGAGATGAGCCGCGGCCACATGATCGCTGACGCTGTCGCGATCATCGGCACCATGGACATCGTGTTTGGCGAGATTGACCGATGACGTTTGCCTTGACCGACGCCACGCGCGCCCTGTTTGACAGGGAAGTGGCCAAGTACCCGCCCGACCAGAAGCAGTCGGCGGTGATGGCGTGCCTGAGCATCGTCCAGCACGAGCAGGGCTGGGTGCCGCCGCAGGCCGAGGAGGCCATCGCCGCGCACCTGGGCATGGCGCCCATTGCCGTGCGTGAGGTGACCACCTTCTACAACATGTACAACCAGCAGCCGGTGGGCCGCTTCAAGCTGAACATCTGCACCAACCTGCCATGCCAGCTGCGCAACGGGCAGACGGCGCTGGACCATGTCTGCCACAAGCTGGGTGTCGAACCCTACGGCACCACGGCCGACGGCTGCATCACCGTGCAGCCCAGCGAGTGCCTGGGCGCCTGCGCCGACGCGCCGGTGATGCTGGTGAACGACCGTGAAATGCTGAGCTTCATGTCCCAAGATCGGCTCGATGAGCTGATCGATACCTTGAAGAGGTCTGTCTGATGGGTGCGCGACTGCCGGTTTCCGTCGATCTGTCCCGTTTCAAGGCCCAGGGCCACGAAACGTGCTTCCATGGTCGCCACATCACCCCGCAGATCGTCGCGGGGCTGGATGGCCGCAACTGGGGCCTGAAGGACTACGAGGCCCGTGGGGGCTACCAGGCGCTGAAGAAGATCCTGGGGCTGGATGGCGGGCCGGGCATGACGCCCGACCAGGTCATCGCCGAGGTCAAGCTGTCGGCGCTGCGCGGCCGTGGTGGCGCGGGTTTTCCGACGGGCCTGAAGTGGAGCTTCATGCCCCGCGCCTTCCCGGGCGCCAAGTACCTGGTGTGCAACTCCGACGAAGGTGAGCCCGGTACCTGCAAGGACCGCGACATCCTCATGTTCAACCCGCACATCGTCATCGAAGGCATGGCCATTGCCGCCTACGCGATGGGGGTCAAGACGGGCTACAACTACATCCACGGCGAGATCTTCGAGGTCTACCAGCGCTTTGAAGCGGCATTGCAAGAAGCGCGCGCGGCCGGTTATCTGGGTGACAACATCCTGGGCAGCAGCTACAGCTTCCAGCTGCACGCGCACCACGGCTTCGGCGCCTACATCTGTGGCGAGGAAACCGCCTTGCTGGAAAGCCTGGAAGGCAAGAAGGGCCAGCCGCGCTTCAAGCCGCCGTTCCCGGCCAGCTTCGGCCTTTACGGCAAGCCGACCACGATCAACAACACCGAGACCTTTGCCGCGGTGCCGTGGATCATCGTCAACGGTGGCCAGAAGTACCTGGAATGCGGCAAGCCCAACAACGGCGGCACCAAGCTGTTCTCGGTGGTGGGTGACGTCGAGCGTCCGGGCAACTACGAGATCCCCTTGGGTACACCGTTTTCCACGCTGCTGGAACTCGCTGGCGGCGTGAAGGGCGGGGCGCTGAAGGCCGTGATCCCGGGTGGGTCATCGGCGCCGGTGCTGCCGGCCAAGACCATGATGGACTGCACGATGGACTACGACGCCATCGCCAAGGCCGGCTCCATGCTGGGCTCGGGGGCGGTCATCGTGATGAACGACACGCGCTGCATGGTCAAGAGCCTGCTGCGCCTGAGCTACTTCTACCAGCACGAAAGCTGCGGCCAGTGCACACCCTGCCGCGAAGGCACGGGCTGGCTGTGGCGCATGGTGGACCGCATCGAACACGGCAAGGGCCGGCCGGAAGACCTGGCCTTGCTGGACAACGTGGCCGACAACATCAAGGGCCGCACCATCTGCGCGCTGGGTGATGCGGCGGCCATGCCGGTGCAGGGCATGCTCAAGCACTTCCGCGACGAGTTTGCCTACCACGTCGACCACAAGACCTGCATGGTCCCGCAGACACCCTGAGGGCAGGAAACGCAGCGATGATCGAAATCGAACTCGACGGCAAGAAGGTCAGCGTCGCCGAAGGCAGCATGGTGATGCATGCGGCCGATGCGGCGGGCACCTACATCCCGCACTTCTGCTACCACAAGAAGCTGAGCATCGCGGCCAACTGCCGCATGTGCCTGGTGGACGTTGAAAAGGCGCCCAAGCCGATGCCGGCCTGCGCCACGCCCGTGACCAACGGCATGATCGTCCGCACCAAGAGCGACAAGGCGATCAAGGCCCAGAAGTCGGTGATGGAGTTTCTGCTCATCAACCACCCGCTGGATTGCCCCATCTGCGACCAGGGTGGCGAATGCCAGCTGCAGGACCTGGCTGTGGGTTATGGCGGTTCGGCCTCGCGCTACAACGAGGAAAAGCGCGTGGTGTTCCACAAGAACGTCGGGCCGCTGATCTCGATGGAGGAGATGAGCCGCTGCATCCACTGCACCCGCTGCGTGCGCTTCGGCCAGGAGATCGCCGGCGTGATGGAGCTGGGCATGCTCAACCGCGGCGAGCACAGCGAGATCACCACCTTCGTGGGCCGCAGCGTCGACAGCGAGCTGTCGGGCAACATGATCGACATCTGCCCGGTGGGCGCGCTGACCAGCAAGCCCTTCCGCTACAGCGCCCGCACCTGGGAGCTGGCGCGCCGCAAGAGCGTGAGCCCGCACGACAGCACTGGGGCTAACCTGATCGTTCAGGTGAAGTCCAACAAGGTGATGCGTGTGGTGCCGCTCGAGAACGACGACGTCAACGAATGCTGGATCGCCGACCGCGACCGCTTCAGCTACGAAGCCCTGAACAGCCCGCAGCGTCTCACGCAGCCGATGATCAAGCAGGGTGGCCAGTGGCGCACCGTGGATTGGACGGCGGCGCTGGAGTACGTGGCCAACGGCCTGAAACACGTCATCAAGGACCACGGCCCCGCGGCGCTGGGCGCCCTGGGTTCGCCGCACAGCACCGTTGAAGAGCTGCACCTGCTGGCCAAGCTGGTGCGTGGCCTGGGCAGCCAGAACATCGATACCCGCCTGCGCCATGCCGATAGCCGCCGCGATGGCTTGGCCGATGGCCATGCCCGCTGGCTGGGCATGCCCATGGCCGAGCTGTCGCAGCTGAATGGCGTGCTGGTGGTGGGCTCGTTCCTGCGCAAGGATCACCCGCTGCTGGCGCAACGCCTGCGCCAGGCCGCGCGCCGCGGTGCCAAGGTGGCCAGCCTGAACGCCGTGCACGACGATTGGCTGATGCCCATCGCCCAACGGGTCACCGCAGCGCCTTCCGGCTGGATGCAGTCGCTGGCCGACATCGCGTGCGCCGTGGCCGAGGCAGCCAACGTGCCCGCGCCGCTGCCCGGCACAGCCACCGATGCCGCGCAGGCGGCGCTCAAGGCGCTGTGCACCGGCCAGCACCGCGCCGTGCTGCTGGGCAACGCCGCGCTGCAGCACCCGCAGGCGCAGGATCTGCTGGCCCTGGCTGGCTTCATCGCGCAGCACACGGGTGCCCGCGTCGGCTGCCTGGGCGAGGCCGCCAACAGCGTCGGCGCCCAACTGGTCAACGCGCTGCCGGGCGCTGGCGGCCTGAGCGCCGCGCAGATGCTGGCCCAGCCTCGCAAGGCCCTGCTGATGCTGAATGTCGAGCCGGTGCTGGACATGGCCGATGCGCAAGCGGCACACGCCGCGCTGGCCGCGGCCGAGCTGGCCGTGGCCTTCACGTCCTTCAAGGACGCGGCCGTCGATGGCGCCGACGTGCTGCTGCCGATTGCCCCGTTCTCGGAGACCGCGGGCACCTTTGTCAACGCCGAAGGGCGGGCACAAGGTTTTGTGGGCGTGGTTCCGCCCCTGGGCGACACCCGCCCGGCCTGGAAGGTCTTGCGCGTGCTCGGCAACCTGCTCGGTCTGCCCGGGTTTGGCTTTGAATCGGCCGACGCGGTGCGGTCTGAAGCGCTGGGCGACGAGGCGTCACTGGCCGGCCGCCTGAACAACGCAGCGCCGCTCCCGTCCAGCACCGGGGCGTCAAGCCCGGCAGCGGTTGAACGCCTGGCCGATGTGCCGATCTACGCGACCGACGCGCTGGTGCGGCGCGCCGAATCGCTGCAGCAGACGGCCGACGCCCGCCCACCAGTGGCCAGCCTGCCCGAAGGCCTGTGGCAACAGCTCGGCCTGGCCGATGGTGACCGTGTCCGCATCGGCCAGGGCCAGGGCCACGTGGTGTTGAAGGCCCGCCTGGATGCCACGCTGGCGCCCAACACCGTGCGCGTGCCGGCCGGCCATCCCGACACCGCGTCGCTGGGCGCGATGTTCGGCACGCTGGACGTGACCCGTGTGGCCGCTGCACAAGGAGTGGCCGCATGATCGAAACCATCTGGACCGCCGGGCAGGGCTTCTTCGGCCCGACCCTCTGGCTGATCATCTGGAGCCTGATCAAGATCATCTGCGTGCTGCTGCCGCTGATGGGCTGCGTGGCCTACCTGACGCTGTGGGAACGCAAGGCGATTGGCCGTACCCAGGTGCGGCCGGGCCCCAACCGCGTGGGCCCCATGGGCCTGCTGACCCCGATCGCCGACGCCGTCAAGCTGATCTTCAAGGAAATCATCCGCCCCACGGCAGCCAGCAAGGGCCTGTTTTTCCTCGGCCCCATCATGACCATCATGCCGGCGCTGGCGGCCTGGGCGGTCATCCCGTTTGGCCCTGATGTGGCCTTGGCCAATGTCAATGCCGGCCTGCTGTTCCTGATGGCCATCACCTCGCTGGAGGTCTATGGCGTGATCATCGCCGGCTGGGCGTCGAACTCGAAGTACGCCTTCCTGGGCGCGTTGCGCGCCTCGGCGCAGATGGTCAGCTACGAGATCGCCATGGGCTTTGCCCTGGTGGTGGTGCTGATGGTGTCGGCCAGCATGAACATGACGGACATCGTCATGGCGCAGGACAAGGGCACCTTCGCCGACATGGGCCTGAACTTCCTGAGCTGGAACTGGCTGCCGCTGCTGCCGATCTTCGTCGTCTACTTCATCTCGGGCCTGGCCGAAACCAACCGCCACCCGTTCGACGTGGTGGAAGGTGAATCCGAGATCGTGGCCGGCCACATGATCGAGTACTCGGGCATGTCGTTTGCCATGTTCTTCCTGGCCGAGTACGCCAACATGATCCTCGTGTCGATGTTGTGCGTGATCCTGTTCCTGGGGGGCTGGCTGCCCCCCATCGACAGCGCGGTCTTCAACTGGATTCCCGGCTGGATCTGGCTGGCCATCAAGACCTTCCTGGTGGTGACCATGTTCCTGTGGGTACGCGCGTCGTTCCCGCGGTACCGCTACGACCAGATCATGCGCCTGGGCTGGAAGATCTTCATCCCCATCACGCTGGTCTGGCTGGTGGTGGTGGCGTTCTGGATCCACTCGCCCTGGAATATCTGGCAGTGAACCCCAAGGACTGAAGGATTACCACCATGGCCATCAAGGACGTCCTGCAGAGCTTCATGCTCACCGAGCTGTTCAAGGGCCTGGCCCTGACCGGCCGGCACTTCCTCTCCAAGACCATCACGGTGCAGTTCCCGGAAGAGAAGACGCCGCTGTCGCCGCGTTTCCGGGGCCTGCACGCACTGCGCCGCTACGAGAACGGTGAAGAACGCTGCATTGCCTGCAAGCTGTGCGAAGCGGTCTGCCCGGCGATGGCCATCACCATCGAATCGACCGTGCGGGCCGATGGTTCGCGCCGCACGACGCGCTACGACAT
Organism: Rubrivivax sp.; assembly: GCA_021298085.1. Lineage (GTDB taxonomy): Bacteria > Pseudomonadota > Gammaproteobacteria > Burkholderiales > Burkholderiaceae_C > Rubrivivax. Next base: position 7,661 of record JAJTDE010000024.1, on the reverse strand, counting down.
CGACCTCACCAAGTGCATCTTCTGCGGCTTCTGCGAAGAGAGCTGTCCGGTGGATTCGATTGTCGAGACCCACCACTTTGAATACCACGGCGAAAAGCGCGGTGACCTGTACTTCACCAAGGACATGTTGCTGGCCGTGGGTGATCGCTACGAACAAGAGATTGCCGCCAACCGCGCGGCGGACGCCCCTTACCGCTGAGGTGAGGCCGCCACCGACGCGCCACCACGATCACGAGCGATGAACTCCACCACCGCCATGTTCTATGTGTTCTCGGCAGTGCTGCTCTTTGCAGCCTTCCGGGTCATCACCGCCCGCAGCACCGTGCATGCGGCCCTCTACCTGGTGCTGGCCTTCTTCAGCGCCGCCTGTGTCTGGATGCTGCTGCAGGCCGAGTTCCTGGCGATTGCGCTGGTGCTGGTCTACGTGGGCGCGGTGATGGTGCTGTTCCTGTTTGTCGTGATGATGCTGGACATCAAGAGCGATGCCTTCCGCGATGGCTTCTGGAAGCACTTTCCGCTGGCTGGCGTCATCGGCGCAGTGATTGCCGTGGAGATGGCACTGGTGCTGATGCGCGGCCACCGTCAGACCGAGGCGCCGGCGCTGAGCCCCGCCGCGGTGCAGATGGGCAACACGAAGCTGCTGGGCATCGAGATCTATACCGATTACCTCTACCCGCTGCAGCTGGCGGCCGTGCTGCTGCTGGTGGCCATCATCGCGGCGATTGCGCTGACGCTGCGTGAACGCAAGGACAGCCGCTACCAGGACCCGGGAGAACAGGTCAAGGCCAAGAAGGCCGACCGCGTGCGCCTGGTGAAGATGGCGCCGACGGTGGAGACACCGTCCGGTACCGCGGGCACTGGGCAGGAGGGGCCCAAGTCATGACACTCACACTCGGACACTTCCTGTCGCTGGGCGGCGTGCTGTTTGCGCTGTCGGTCATCGGCATCTTCCTCAACCGCCACAACCTGATCGTGCTGCTGATGGCCATTGAGCTCATGCTGCTCGCGGTCAACATGAACTTCATCGCCTTCTCGCACTTCCTGGGCGACATGGCCGGTCAGGTCTTCGTGTTTTTCATCCTCACCGTGGCGGCGGCTGAATCGGCCATTGGCCTGGCCATCCTGGTGGTGCTGTTCCGCAACCGTTCGACCGTGGACGTTCAGGAACTGGACGCCCTGCAGGGATAAGAACGATGTCTACCAGCGCAACCCTTTCCCAGAACCTGCTGCTCACCGCGGCCTTTGCGCCCCTGGTGGGCGCCATCCTGGCAGGCTTCTTTGGCAAGCAGATCGGGCGTGCCGGCGCCCATTGGGCCACCATCCTGGGCGTCGGCGTGGCCTTTGTGGCCTCGGCGCTCACGCTGAAGGACGTCGTCGCCGGTGCTCGCTTCAATGCCACCCTCTACGAATGGATGGTGCTGGGCGGCCTGAAGATGGAAATCGGCTTCATGGTCGATGGCCTGACGGCGATGATGATGTGCGTGGTGACCTTCGTGTCGCTGATGGTGCACATCTACACCATCGGCTACATGGAAGAGGACGACGGCTACCAGCGCTTTTTCAGCTACATCTCGCTGTTCACCTTCTCGATGCTGATGCTCGTGATGAGCAACAACTTCCTGCAGCTGTTCTTCGGCTGGGAAGCGGTGGGCCTGGTGAGCTACCTGCTGATCGGCTTCTGGTACAAGAAGCCCACGGCCATCTTTGCGAACATGAAGGCGTTCCTGGTCAACCGGGTGGGTGATTTCGGCTTCATCCTGGGCATCGGTCTGATCCTGGCCTACACCGGCTCACTCAACTACACCGAGGTCTTTGCCAAGGCCGGTGATCTGGGCAAGCTGGGCTTTCCGGGAACCGACTGGATGCTGATCACCGTGATCTGCATCTGCCTGTTCATCGGCGCGATGGGCAAGAGCGCCCAGGTGCCGCTGCACGTGTGGCTGCCCGATTCCATGGAAGGCCCCACCCCCATTTCCGCGCTGATCCACGCCGCGACCATGGTGACGGCCGGCATCTTCATGGTCACGCGCATGAGCCCCTTGTTTGAGCTGTCAGACACGGCGCTCAACTTCGTGCTGGTGATTGGCGCCATCACGGCGCTGTTCATGGGCTTCCTGGGCATCATCCAGAACGACATCAAGCGGGTGGTGGCGTATTCCACGCTGTCGCAGTTGGGCTACATGACGGTGGCGCTGGGCGTGTCGGCCTATTCGGTGGCGGTCTTCCACCTGATGACCCATGCCTTCTTCAAGGCGCTGCTGTTTCTCGGTGCGGGCTCGGTCATCATCGGCATGCACCATGACCAGGACATCCGCAACATGGGCGGCCTGCGCAAGTACATGCCCATCACCTGGATCACCTCGCTGCTGGGTTCGCTGGCCTTGATCGGCACGCCGTTTTTCAGCGGCTTCTACAGCAAGGACAGCATCATCCTGGCGGTGCACGCCAGCCAGCTGCCGGCGGCAGGCTTTGCCTACGTGGCCGTGGTGGCGGGTGTGTTCATCACCGCGTTCTATTCCTTCAGGATGTACTTCCTGGTCTTCCACGGGCCTGAAAACTTCCGGCACAAGCCCTTCCCGGGCGAGCACGACCACCACGACGACGGCCACGGCCACCACGAGCCGCATGTGCCGCACGAGTCGCCGTGGGTGGTGTGGGTGCCGTTGGTGGCGCTGGCCATTCCCTCGGTCATCATCGGCTACCTGACGATCCAGCCCTTGCTGTTTGGTGATTTCCTCAAGGACGCCGTGGTTGTCAATGGCAGCCTTCACGGCGCCATGCAAGACCTTCAGCAGCATTTCCATGGTGCCGCGGCCATGGCCGTGCACGGACTGCAGACGCTGCCGTTCTGGCTGGCCGTGGCCGGTGTGGCGTTGTCGTGGTGGATGTACCTGAAGGCGCCGTCGGTGCCGGCGGCCATCGCCAAGGCGCTGAGCCCAGTGGTGCGCGTGCTCGAGAACAAGTACTACTTCGACGCCTTCAACGAAAAGGTGCTGGCCGCTGGCTCGCGCCTGCTGGGCACGGGCCTGTGGAAGGTCGGTGACGTCGGTGTCATCGACGGCGCCATCGTCAACGGGTCAGCCCGCGTCGTGGGTGTCTTTGCCGGCCTGACGCGCCTGTTCCAGACTGGCCAGCTGTACTGGTATGCGCTGGTGATGGTGCTGGGCATCTTCGGCCTGCTCACCTGGCAGCTGTGGCCCTACCTGAGCAAGGCGCTGGGTGTGTGATGCACGCAGCCCATGAACACCGGGTCAACCGAACCCTCGAGACGACATAGGCGGAGAACAACAACATGGGTCTTCTGAGCGTGGCCATCTGGCTGCCGATCACGATCGGCGTGCTGCTGCTGGCGGTGGGCCGTGATGCCTTTGCCGGCACCGTGCGGTGGGTGGCGCTGATCGGTGCCATCGCCAGTTTCCTGGTGACGATTCCGCTGATCAGCGGCTTCGACACCGGCACTGCCGCCATGCAGTTCACCGAGAACCTGCTGTGGATCGAGCGTTTCAACGTGGCCTACAAGCTGGGTGTGGACGGCATCTCGGTGTGGTTTGTGCTGCTGACGGCGTTCATCACCATCATCGTGGTGATCGCGGGCTGGGAGGTGGTGACGGAGCGTGTCCATGAGTACATGGGCGCCTTCATGATCCTGTCCGGCCTGATGATCGGGGTGTTCAGTGCACTCGATGGTTTGCTGTTCTACGTCTTCTTCGAAGCCACGCTGATCCCGATGTACATCATCATCGGCGTCTGGGGCGGGCCGCGGCGGGTCTATGCCGCCTTCAAGTTCTTCCTGTACACGCTGCTGGGTTCGCTGCTGATGCTGGTGGCCCTGCTGTACCTGTACTTCAAGAGCGGCGGCAGCTTCGACATCCTCACCTGGCACAAGCTGCCGCTGCCGATGGATGTGCAGACGCTGCTGTTCTTCGCCTTCTTTGCCGCCTTCTCCGTCAAGGTGCCGATGTGGCCGGTGCACACATGGCTGCCCGACGCCCACGTCGAGGCGCCCACCGGGGGCTCGGTGGTGCTGGCGGCCATCATGCTGAAGCTGGGCGCCTACGGTTTCCTGCGCTTTTCCATGCCCATCGCGCCGGATGCCAGCCGCGAGCTGGACTGGTTCATCATCAGCCTGAGCCTGGTGGCCGTCATCTACATCGGCCTGGTGGCGCTGGTCCAGCAGGACATGAAGAAGCTGGTCGCGTATTCGTCCGTGGCGCACATGGGTTTTGTGACGCTGGGCTTCTTCATCTTCAACGAGCTCGGCGTCTCGGGCGGCATCGTCCAGATGATCAGCCACGGCTTTGTCTCGGGCGCGATGTTCCTGTGCATCGGCGTCCTCTATGACCGTGTCCACAGCCGCGAGATCTCGTCCTACGGCGGCGTGGTCAACACCATGCCCCGCTTCACGGCATTTGCGGTGTTCTTTGCGATGGCCAACTGCGGCCTGCCCGGCACGGCAGGGTTTGTGGGCGAGTGGATGGTCATCCTGGGCACCGTCAAGGTCAACTTCTGGCTGGGCGCGCTGGCTGCCACGGCGCTCATCTTTGGTGCCGCCTACACCCTGTGGATGGTCAAGCGGGTGTACTTTGGCGATGTGGCCAACGACAACGTCAGGGCGCTGACGGACATCAACAGCCGCGAATTTGTCATGTTGGCTCTGCTGGCCGTCGCCACGCTCTACATGGGCGTCTACCCCAAGCCCTTCACCGATGTGATGCATGTGTCCGTGACGGAACTGCTCAAGCACATCGCGATCAGCAAGCTGTGACGGCCGCCAGCGGAGAACTCTCACCATGCAGTCCATGAACTGGCTCGCCATCTACCCCGAGATCGTCCTGCTGGGGATGACCTGTGTCATCGCCATCGTCGACCTCTACATCACCGACCCCGCCCGTCGCCTGACCTTCTGGCTGACACAAGGCACCCTGTTTGTGGTCGGCGTGGTGCACCTGATGTACCTGCAGGGCGGCCTGACGCTGTACGCCATGCAGGGCCTGGTGGTGACCGACCCGATGGGCCACCTGCTGGCCGCGTGCGCGGCCTTTGCCACGCTGATCACCATTGCCTATGCGCAGCCCTACCTGGCGTCGCGCGACATGCTCAAGGGCGAGTTCTTCACCCTGACGCTGTTTTCCTACCTGGGCATCTCGGTGATGTGCTCGGCCAACCACTTCCTGGTGGTTTACCTGGGCCTGGAAGTGATGAGCTTGTCGCTGTATGCGCTGACGGCCCTCAGGCGTGACCACGCCGTGGCCACCGAAGCGGCGATGAAGTACTTTGTGCTGGGCGCGCTGGCCAGCGGCTTCCTGCTCTACGGCATGTCCATGATGTACGGCGCCACCGGCTCGCTGGAGATTCCCAAGGTCTTCGAGCAGATCGCCAAGGGCACCATCAACAAGGAAGTGCTGGTGCTGGGCACCGTCTTCATGGTGGCCGGCCTGGCCTTCAAGCTGGGTGCCGCACCATTCCACATGTGGGTGCCTGACGTCTACCACGGCGCCCCCACGGTGGTGACGATGCTGATCGGCGCGGCGCCCAAGCTGGCAGCCTTTGCCATCACCATCCGCATCCTGGTCGAAGGCATGCTGGGCTTGGCGGTGGATTGGCAGCGCATGCTGATCGTGCTGGGGGTGGCCTCGCTGGTGGTGGGCAACCTGGCCGCCATTGCGCAGACCAACCTCAAGCGCATGCTGGCCTATTCGACGATTGCGCAGATGGGCTTTGTGGTGCTGGGCCTCAGCGCCGGTGTGGTCAGCGGCAACACGCTGTCGGCCGCCAACGCCTACAGCTCGGCGATGTTCTACATGGTCACCTACGTGCTGACCACGCTGGGCACCTTCGGGCTGATCCTGTTCCTGTCGCGCGAAGGTTTTGAATCGGAAGAGATTCAGGATTTTGCCGGCCTGGCCAAGCGCGCACCCTGGCTGGCGGGGGTGATGGCGGTCTTCATGTTCTCGCTGGCCGGTGTGCCGCCGATGGTGGGCTTCTACGGCAAGCTGGCCGTGCTGCAGGCCCTGGTGACGACCAACGTCACCAGCTACATCGTGCTGGCCGTGGTGGCCGTGCTGCTGAGCCTGGTGGGTGCCTTCTACTACCTGCGGGTGGTCAAGGTCATGTATTTCGACGAGCCCACGGGCCATCCCGCGCCCGTGCGCAGCCAGGGCGTATCGGCGCTGCTGGCGCTCAACGGCGTGGCGGTGCTGGCTTTCGGCCTGCTGCCTGACGGCCTGATGAGTGTGTGCCGGGACGCCATCGTGCGGGCACTGGGCACCTGAACCTGGGTGCCTGGGCGTTACCCGCCGGCACAGCCCATGACCAACCCCAAGCTCGACGCCCATCTGACCGAGCATTTCATCCGCCGTGAAGAGCGGCTGAGTGGCAGCTACCTGCACGTGGTGCGGGACACGGTGACGCTGCCGGACAGCAGCACCGCGACGCGTGAGTTCATCGTGCACCCGGGTGCGGTGGCGGTGATTCCGCTGATGGACGATGGCCGTGTGGTCATGGTGCGGCAGTACCGCCACCCGGTAGGGCAGGTCCTGCTGGAGCTTCCCGCCGGCAAGCGTGACCCGAATGAACCGGTGCTGGCCTGTGCCATGCGTGAACTGCAGGAAGAGACGGGCTACACCGCGGGGCAGTGGGCGCGCCTCGGTGGGTTCCACAATGCCGCCGCCTATTCCACCGAAACCATGGAGATCTGGGTGGCCCGGGAGCTGCGCGCCGGGCCCAGCCGCCTGGACGAAGGCGAGTTTGTGGAAGTGGCCGAGGTGCCACTGGAGGCGCTGCTGGAACAGCTGCAACAAGGCCAGATGCCGGACATGAAGACCGCGCTGGCCCTGCTGTGGTTGGCGCGGTGGCGCGCCAGCGCCTGGCCATTGGACTGGCAAACCATCACGCCTTTGGATTGAGCGCATCATCGCGGGCAGACATGAAAGTTCTCAACCTGCGTTGCGCCAACGGCCATGGATTTGAAGGCTGGTTCGGCTCCGAAGACGATTTTCTGGACCAGAACGGCCGCGGCCTGATCGAGTGCCCGCTGTGCGCCGACAAGGTGGTCACCCGCATGCCCTCCGCCCCGCGCCTGAACCTCTCCGGGGCCCGTGAGCCCGAGCGGGCGGTGGCCGCGCCCCCGGGGTCCGCCGGACGGATCGAAGGGCCAGGCGCCAGCCCCGATGCGCGGGCCCAGCAGCGGATGGGTGATCTTCACCAGCGCTGGGTGCAGGCGGTCCAGCACGTGCTGGCGAACACCGAAGACGTGGGCGAGCGCTTTGCCGAAGAGGCGCGGCGCATGCATTACGGCGAAACCGAAGACCGCGGCATCCGCGGTGTGACCTCGGCCGATGAGCGCCAGGCGCTGCGGGAAGAGGGCATCGAGGTGGTGTCACTGCCCTTGCCGGCGGCCCTGAAGGGCCCAGTTCAGTGAGGTCGCTTGTCCGGGAGCCCTGCCTCAGGGCCCCGGCGCCTGAATCCCCGCGCGTGAAGCGGGCCCGAAAGGCCGCGGGCGGCAGGCGCCCGGCGTAGCCCCGTGTCTTGAACCATCGCGCCATGCGCGTGGTGACGCGGGTGGCCGGTTCACCGGAGTTCGACACTTTGCCCCCGTTTTTCGCCTTTTCGGGCATCGCGCCGTATACAAATCAATAGGTTAGAGGCGTTTTCCGGTTTTT